>NZ_JBPPWJ010000008.1:0-137014 GCF_053547255.1 Rothia sp. 11273D007AR
CACACGCGGGGAACACAAGTGCAGATGCGGGCCGGTGGTGTATCCAGTGGGCTCATCCCCGCACACGCGGGGAACACAAGTGCAGATGCGGGCCGGTGGTGTATCCAGTGGGCTCATCCCCGCACACGCGGGGAACACTGGTTTTTGGTGGCGGTTTCGAGGTGGGCTAGGGGCTCATCCCCGCACACGCGGGGAACACCGTCGAATTCAACGTCGAGGAAAAGCTGCGCGGGGCTCATCCCCGCACACGCGGGGAACACGTAGCAGCCATCTTTAGTTTTCTCCTTCATTGGGGCTCATCCCCGCACACGCGGGGAACACGGGGTAATACGGCTTGGGTGGGTACTCCTGAGGGGCTCATCCCCGCACACGCGGGGAACACCTCTCCCGCGCCGGGGGTAATACCTCCGCGCACGGCTCATCCCCGCACACGCGGGGAACACTCTGCCACAGCCAGATAAAGATCGGGGCAAGGGGGCTCATCCCCGCACACGCGGGGAACACGTCGTGGCCGTGGGTGATTTTTTTTGAAATAAGGGCTCATCCCCGCACACGCGGGGAACACCATGCCAAAAGCCTTAAAATCTTTGTGTTCCGGGGGCTCATCCCCGCACACGCGGGGAACACCTGTGTGATTACACCCGCCCGCCGGGTACGCGGGGCTCATCCCCGCACACGCGGGGAACACATTCAAGCCCAAGGTGGTCGGTGGCCGTGGACGGGCTCATCCCCGCACACGCGGGGAACACTTAGCGGCGTCTTTGGGCCAGTATTCAAAGGCAGGCTCATCCCCGCACACGCGGGGAACACCACCTTGGAGAACGGTCGCACCGTCAAGGGTAAGGCTCATCCCCGCACACGCGGGGAACACTGACCGCTACGGTGCCGTCCTCCTGCCCTTCGAGGCTCATCCCCGCACACGCGGGGAACACTTTTCAGCGCACCCTTCCTGAATGATTCTTGAGGGCTCATCCCCGCACACGCGGGGAACACCTCATGGTGGCAGGCGAACAACCTCGATACCCAGGCTCATCCCCGCACACGCGGGGAACACTGACCTTTGGGGCCACGCCCACGCTTCGGAGCGGGCTCATCCCCGCACACGCGGGGAACACCCGTAGACCCGAGCGTCGCCGGAGACCTCAGCGGGCTCATCCCCGCACACGCGGGGAACACTTATGGTTATGATCCCTGCTTTGGGGGTGCCGGGGCTCATCCCCGCACACGCGGGGAACACCTTCAATGGCAGAATTTGAACGTAACTTGATTGGGCTCATCCCCGCACACGCGGGGAACAGTTATGGAAACTGCATGGGAGAACATCTCTATCGGGCTCATCCCCGCACACGCGGGGAACACGTTACGAGGACCATTTTCTTAGGAGTATCAATGGGCTCATCCCCGCACACGCGGGGAACACTCTTTGACCCAGACCCCGGCGTCCGCTGGGTTAGGGCTCATCCCCGCACACGCGGGGAACACGGAGGGAAGTAATGCGCCCCGTACCTTGGAAAGGGCTCATCCCCGCACACGCGGGGAACACGGTGCGGGTTCGGGTTTCTTCGATGATGTGGTGGGCTCATCCCCGCACACGCGGGGAACACACTTCCTGACAAGGATATTTACCCGAGCCAAAGGTTAAATCCAATCGGTATGAGTGATTTATCGTCAGGAAATAATTAACTACATCTTAGTCCGCCACGAGGGATTGCGGCTACGCACTTGTGCTCTCGCTTTACTCCACCCCGTAGTACGTTTCGATTTCGGCTGGGAACCGGGTAAGGGTCTCATCATCAACGTTATCCCTTCCAGGTCGATAGGTTCCCAGTCATGTTTATGAACCTTGAAACGAAGACGCTGTTCACTGTCCGAAGAGTACACCAGAATTGCTCTACCGCTCCCAGCATATAAGCAGGTTCGTTCCCAGAGAGCCTCGCGAACTTTTGCCGAAACGTTGCCTACAAATGTTCCAGGACTGATCTCTAATAGCCACCGTGTCAGGTCTCCACGTAACCCTTCTGGGCACGCAGTCACAACTAAAACAATCAACTACCATCACCTGCATAGTTGATACCCGCTTCTACTGTGGTTTTACCGGGCCCAGCCCAAAGTGAAAGCTCATCAATCTGCTCCCATTCAGTATCAATATCCGGAGCTAATAGCCGCGAAATATCACGAGCGCACCGGGCAAGTAGACGATGTGTGACTACAGCATCGCGAACAGCTCGGCGAACATCCGATGTGATGTTACTGCTACCTGAAGCAACTACATCAAAAGCAGCCGGAATAGTGATCTCAGCTTTATACAAATCAGCGATATCAAAGACAAAAGAGCGATCATGACCAGTATGGATAAAGCCCAGCCCTGGAGTACATCCCAACGCAACAATGACTGAATGAACCACCCCGTACAAAGCAGCATTAGCGGCGGTAAGGGCTTGGTTAATGGGGGAACCGTCCTCAAAGGCCCCCGGCATATAATCGCGTTTACCCCAGGCAACACCAGTACGTTCAGAATGTTCACGGTAAATGCGACGGACGCGAGCACCTTCCCTGCCACGGAGCTGTTGCATAGTAAGTTGTGAGACATCTTCGCCGGGGAAACGATAGGCATACATTTTCCGTGCAACGTCAAGCCGTGAGCGCACGTTTGAAACGTGCTCAGCTTGAGCCTGCAACATGCGGGAGCTCCGAGCTAGAGAACTACCATGAGCATAGAAGCGGACGCCATTCTCACCGCACCAGACTACGCTAGCTCCACAGTCACCCAAGAGAGTCATCGCAGCGTTAGTTACACGGGTGCCGGGCCCTAAGAGCAAGCACCCTAAAGTGGCTGCTGGAATATGGATTACTCCCCTATCAGAGGTTGCGGTAACCGCGTTGGCGTCCCGGTGCACCGCACACCTCTCCAGATACACAAAAGATAATCTGTCGCTAACTCGCGCCAGCTCAGTTCTAGTAGGTGGCGGTGCGCCGGGAATACTCATGCTGCTACCCTCCTAAGCGTCATTAGGCCGCAGCCGTAGGCTTTTCCTCGCCCGATTCCCTGAATTAAAGCAGACTTTAGGGACTCAGCATCGGTAACTTTCAGGACGCCATCAAACTGCGCTTTTCGCAAAGTAACCTGTGCGCTTCTACCACCCTGACGGGGGTCCTTCCGAGAAAATCGAAGGTCTTCTCGGTTAGTAACATCGACAGCAAGACCTGTGAGGCTCTGAGGGGCCTCTTTTATTTCGAACCCAAAATCCGCAGACCGTTGGGTAAGCCAGTTGATCTGCTGTTCAGGGGTCACGTGCGGCAGAACTTTCCCTCTGCTCCCGGGAGGAGTTGACTCCCGTTTGACAGGGTTAGCTTGCAAACGGAACCCCCATTCCTGCCCAATCATAAGTCGGTCAAGGAAAGTACCGTAGTGAATCGAATTCCAGGTTTGAGACACCCAACCTGCCTTTTCAACGATATGGGTGAAATCTGGTTCCAGAGGGCTCACTACATACAGGGTATATTTGATGCCTTCTTGGTCTAAACGCCAAAGCACACGCTCTCCAGCTTCTTCAAGCGAACCTGGCGGGAAGGCCTGGAGTACAGCCTTGTGCATAAGCTGACGATTGCCTAGAAGCTTTCGTCCCTCACGTTTTTGGGGGTTGATAAGGATAGAACTGAACCAGGTCATAGGCCTCGCACCGCTTCCATAAACGGATCACTCATGAGTTGTCCTTCTTCATTATCAAACTCCACAGGCTCCGCCTCATACACGGTGCGCCAGCTGTATTGTCGGCTTTCTTGGCTATAGCTCAGTGGAGTATCTCGCACCTGGTCGCCATCTTCACCAGTACGAGCATCCCGGATAAGGGGCAGAAAGACCTTCTGGTCTCTGCGTTTTTTATGCCAGGACGCTGCTCCCCAAGGCTGTTTGCGGAGCGCCGTTTCTGCATCGTCATCGCTAACGCATACGAAAAGATCAGCGTTTGCAGGACAGTTACGGCGCCCCAGGTAAAGGGGATAAACCGGCTTCTGTACCGCTTCCGCGATGGTTTCGATAAGCTCATCAGGTCCTGACACAGCTGCTAGAAAGACCGCGTCTGACAGATAGTAACGGGTTGAGAGGTTAGGGGCTTTAGCACCTGGTTCGCGGGCTGTTTGATAGTCCCGTTCCAGGTTTCCTGGTTGGTCAATACGTACCGCAAACTCAAGCCCAGCAAGATCAGCGATATTATCGGTTCGTTGTCTGCCCTGAGCCGCAGCAAGCAAACCTAAAACTCCTGACTTAGTGGGTAGGGTGTTAGTTGCACGGGTACGGTAGCGGCTATCTGACCCCCAGGATTGTAAAGGCCCTCTCAGCTTAAGAACCAGTGTTTTCATGGGGTTACTTACTTTCAGTAGCTTCCAGGGTTGCTGTGAGTTCATCCAGAAGCTGGGGCAGGTTAGTAACTGTACCCAAACCGTCAAGGGCCTCAGCTAGGTTAGGCAAAGCAACTACCCAAGATGCCTCGGGCTTATAGCCGTACATAGCGTCTAGGGCTTGCGCCTCTTCTGCTAGTTTCTGAGCCGCTTGTAAGCGGTAACCACCGTTTTCATTGGTAGCAGGCACTTCAAAGGCATTGACCAAGCTAACGGGGCGATCCTTTCGGACGCTGACCACAATAGCCTCAGGTAAAGTACGGTTAGCAAAGGTATTCTGCTTGCCGGTAGGCATGGAAGTCAGGAAAGACTCCACAAAAGCCCGTGTTGCTTTAACTGCGACGTCGCGGTCATCTAGATTCGCTGCTAAGCCCCCAAGGTTAACGGTGGCATAGCGGTAGAGGGTTGATGACATCATCTCAACGGTACCCAGCATTCCAGCACCAGTTTCTTCGGCATCGCGAACCACATCATCAACGGCGGTGAAGAAGTCAAACTCGGGTTCAGCTCCCGCGACACCTAATGCGTGGGCTACCTGGGCAGCCGCATCAACGTTATAGGCAGCATCGTCAGCGACCATGCGGCCAAAGAGGGCAATATCGACAGAGTTTTTATCGTCAAGGACCTTCTGGGCGTCCTTCTTAGCAACCTTTTCTCCATCAGCATCAATAATTGCCTGAGCAGCAGCCTGAATCTGGTGGTTGCTGAGGAAAAGCAGGTATCCGGTTTCGAGGTAGCTTTCTTCATCTTCGCCCTTCTTTTTGGAAGAAGGGGAAACCTTAATGCCAGCAGTTTTCAAAAGAGCCTCGACCTCAGCGGTCGCGCGTGCCTCGTCCCAGCTCTCGTCAAGTTCCTGAATCTTGGACGCAATTTTCTGGACGACCCGCTTGGTACGTACACCCATGAGTTCGGGGGTGAGGGCCTCTGCAAGGTCATGTCGCATGACATGCTTCCATGCCTGAGATGAAACGCGCTGACGGGGCACACCGCCAAAGGTCGCTGTTTTGGGGGCGCCAGTATCATCGCGATTGATGTTGCTGGGAGGCAAGGTCTGTAGTGCGTGAATATCAATAAAGAGTGACATTAGAGGTTTTCCTTTCGATGGTTAGTTTTTGGCGGGTGTTTGTTTCCAGAGGGCTGAAGCATAGTCCCTGCCCCAACGAAGGATGACACCTTCACGTCGGCTAGGAGTATGCAGCGCCCAAAGGTCGCTGGCTAGTTGGGCATAGTCAAGCGGAATCTCGTAGGTATGCAGAAGACTAATGAGAGATCGGAGATGGTAGCTGATGGCGGAAGGAGTTCGAGCAACCATAAGAGCGTCCAGCCGGCTTTTAATGGATTTGCTCCCCGATGAAACGGTCAACTCAGCAATAGCTGTTCCTAGTGACTTTTTACCTTTAAGGTGCATAGGACGAGCTAAGGCACGCTGGTGTAATGCGTAAAGAGATAGAGCGGTGAAAGCTGCCCGCTCAGCGTTGTTCGCTTCGTCCTTAGTGCCGGTGTAAGCGAAATCAGGCAAAAGTGTGTCCAAGGCATAGGACCAGGCCAAAGGGTCTTTCTCTGGAGTTTTTCCTGCTGCCTTGCGAAGCGTTGCTAGAGTCGCTCGATCACCTCGTTCATACGCTGCCTGGAGCCTGTAGAGAGCGGTTCCTATCGAGTTGTAGAAACTCTGTTTTTCAGGCAGAGAGGATAACGGCATATCCTGGCCGGAAAAATCTTGTTGGGTTCCGGTATCCATAGTTTTCCTTTCTATGAGGCATTTTCATTGGCCGGTACTCTTTCAAGGGTTTTCTTGAGAGAGTTTCTAAGACGGTTAAAAGCTGTTGCGGTATTCAAAACTCGAGGCTTCTCAGAGCTTGTATCAAGCCTGCCAATCAAAGCCTTTGAACCTGCTCCCTGAGCTAACCTAATGGCTTCATCTCCGATAATTTTTTCAACGGTATCGGACCATTCGTTAAGTCTTTGAGCTAAGTCAGTATCGGGAGTGACGGTCAGGAGCCAGTCTTTAAAACTAGTTTCAAGTTTATTGAGGGCACTTTCAGTCGCTGAAGGTACAAAAGCGTAAGTTCCGCCCGCAGCTTCTGCCAAGAAACCGGCGAACTGCCCCAGGTTGATAGACGCCTCAACAGCTCGTCGAGCGGCCTGAACGATTCGGTCAGAGGACGGAGAATCTCTAGCTATCAGGGTACGGAGCTTGAACGGAACGACCTCATGAATTGAATTGGTAATAATCGAAGATTGAGGACCATATACAAACCCAACAAGTTCTACTCGGACTTCTTGGTCTGCGTTAACCAGACGATTTTCTTTGAGAACTTGTAGAGAGTGCAAGGTCGCTGGGATTTTGTCTGGCTCCCCACCTTTTGGAATTTCTTGAAGTCGCTCATCAGCTAGGAGCGCTTCAATACCTTTCCAAAGGGTACGTTCTTCGGGGTGGCTTTTAGCAAAAAATACCGGGGCTCCCTTCTTGGACTGGACCTTGCTGTAACGATATCCGGTCATGGGATCTGCAAACTGATTTCTGATTTCGATTTTGTCGCCATTGGTGACTAGTACGCCGGTGGCAACTTCCTCAGCATCGTCCCAGAAAAGTCGGACGCGGCGGGATTGCCAGGTCAGTACATCACAAGGCCCAGACGGAAACTCGCTAGTGCGAGGAGCAGCGGTTGCAGGTTCCCTCTCCCAGACAGGGAGGTCCCCGTCTAGATTCTCTTCGGTGAAGATAAAACTTGCGGGAGTATTGAGTAGAAGAGTTTGAGCAAGGTTTGATCCGTGAACAACGACTCCACCGGTGAAACCAGCCCAGCCTGTTCCAATGGGATAGCCTTTTCCTCCCTTAACTCGGGGGTCATTCACTGCACCGGGTTTAATGCCAGAGTAGTCCCAAGCTTGGATTGCAATGAGCCAGCGAGCTGCTTCAGCAAATGAGAGAGCCCGTACACCACGCCCTGCTCTCATGGTGAAATAATCTAATTCTGCCTCGGGAATAAGGCGCTGTACAGAAGCATGCTCACCCTTGGCGGTAGCTAAGTCAGCTACCTGCATAAAGGGAGCGCGGTCATCGAGCAAATTAAACCGGTCTCGGTATTGCGTCAGATAGTCAAACACAGGCTCAGAAATAATTTCAGCCCCACCTTGCAAAAGGTCTTCCCACCAGTCTAAGAAGTCCTCACACTCCTGCACTTCTTCGGTGGCAGCGTGAGCCCTCCAGAAGATAGCAATAAGAATACGGAGTACAGCATAATCCTGCTGGGGAGAGTCACCTGCCAAGCACTTAATATGCTCAAGTTCTTTAAACACTTCTGTAAGCGAAAGACAACAGTTTGACCCATCAGCCATAAGGCATTGAACCCAGGGCTTGTCCACCAGGTTGAAGCTCATTTCAGTTGCCATTGAACTCATGGTTCTCCTTTCTATAGGTCGGTTTATTTAGGAGCTCTAAACCGAGTTCCTGACTGTACCGCAGCCGAAATCCGGCTAACTCAGTTTCAAAATTTTCATCAAGAGTTACTTGTAGAAGCCCCTTAAGCAAAGGCGACTTCTGCCAGGCTAAATCGGTTGTCTGTTCTAACTGATCCAATACTTCATCTAGTAGCCAGGGCCGTGACAACTGGTAGGGCAACCTCACCGTACACTGAGCCAGAAGATAGGCCGCATCTGTATCAGGAGTGAACCCCACCGGCAAAGCCGGAGACTCGACGTCCTCAACCAACCAAGGTAGCGGAGCATAATACCCATCGCCTACCTTCTGTACGAGCACCACTTCAAGGGTTGGCTCAGTATCACGCACTTGAGCAGCGCTTTCCTCATCCGATAGGTCGCCGCTCTGAGCAGCCCATACTTCTGAGAATTCACGGACGCTCCGTGACAGCTCCGCTCTGAAGCTTTCAGATTTCTTCCGTGCGGTTTCTAACTCACTATCAAACTGTTGCCGGAACCGCTGATAAGTGTCCTCCCAAGCTGGTAAGACATGAGGGCTGGAATAGACAGCCTCGACTAGAGAAGGAATCTCGCTAGGAACTTTGAGGACTCTCTCCGCACCCACATGAAGTGAGAGCTCACTGCACGTAGGTAACAAGAGAGCTGGCTGATAGACAGCGTCTACACCAGGCGCAAAGACGGGGCTAGAGCTTTCTGTGGGTAGCTCCTGCATACCACGTACATACAGACGAGGTTTCTGAGCCCATTGTGGTCTATCTTCAGGCAAACGTTGGTGACGGTGCAGCCGTCCTAGTCTCTGCAGAATTAAATCAATTGGCGCAATATCTGTCACCATACAGTCAAAATCTAAATCCAAAGATTGTTCGACCACCTGGGTTGCCACCACAATTCTGCGGTCGGGACGCCCCTGCCCTAGTGAAGCTCCGGGACCCAGCTCCTGTACCAGGTGGCTCTCCCGTTGAACACGTTCCACTGCCGTATAGCGAGAGTGCAATAGATAGGCATCATCCCCTACCTGCTGTTGGGCGAGCTGATAGGCAGCCTGAGCCCGGTCAACAGTGTTACAGATGACTAACAAACACCCTCCGCCCTCACGTACCTGCCCCATCAGCTGTTCGAGCGAAGCGTCATCATCAGCCATGGGTTCCACCGTGTAGGTGGTACTACGAGAGCTCGCCTCAACCTCGTACACGTCAATTGAATCAGCTGCCACCGCAGTAACGACGGGGTAAGCAATGCCGGCCGAAGGAACAGCCTCAGCTGAAGTTCGTTTCCCTCTCAGCCCGGACTGGTACGCCGCAGCTAATTTAGCTTTGGTTTCGTGGGGCAGAGTTGCCGAGAGCAGAACGACCGGAGCGCCGTAACTTCCCAGCCAGCGCAGAGCGGTCTCCATATAGTGATTCATATAAGCACCGTAGGAGTGGACCTCATCAATGACTACGACTTTCCCTGCAAGACCAAGGTGACGCAGCATCAGATGTTTACTCTGCAGAGCCATCATGAGGACCTGATCCACGGTAGCCACAACCAAACTTGAGAGAATCCCCTGCTTACGGCCTCTGAACCACTGGTGAGCAATAATCTGGGAATGATTGTGAGCAGAACGTTGGTCCTCGTCATCGAGGTTAAAACGAGCGTATCGCCCCATAGAGGTATAGAAAGGGTTAAGCTGATTCTTCGAGTGTCCCAGATACATCGAAATCACCGGTGAATTATGCGACTGCTCTGCCCATCTTTTTATTCGGGTAAAAAGAGCATCAGTAGTTGCCATAGTGGGAGCCCCAAAAAAGATGCCGCTACAACCATTGAGATGGGCTAATTTTTCAGCAGCTACCAAAGCGGCTTCTGTTTTCCCCTCTCCCATAGGAGCTTCAATAATAAGCATAGAAGGCGGGTTCTCTACGTTGAGTACTTCAATAATAGCTTCCTGCACTGGTCTGGGTGAGCTAGCTGCATCCCACAAAAATTTAGCAGCATAAATTTCTGCAGGTGTTCGGTAGGAAAAATCTTCAGGCTTCCAGCTTGGGGGGAGCCTGAGCTTGGAAGTAGCAGACTCAAAACGCGTACGCTGGTCACTTGGTCCAAAAAGACCCAGCGGGAAATAATTAGCATTGGATGCAATCCAGTCCGCCATAATGACCACGCCTGTCAGAATCATTTTGACGTTGTCTTTGAGCTTAGTTCGATGACTTAGAAGCTGGATAATTGCAGGTTCAGCCTGAGTGAGCTCAAGAATTTTACTCAGAAGCTCGTTATGGGCTACCGCCCACCCATCCGACAGATTATCGACTTCGCGCGTTGCATTTTTGCGATGGTCACCGCCTGCAGGGAGACCATGGTGGGCCCCTAAAATTTGGCCTAGATGGGATAAGGTACGGTAGCTGCTCTGACCAAATTTTTGATCAAAGAACCGAACCAAAATAATGTAGCTCGCTGCAGAGTGCGGTGACCACTGGTCTGAAGGTACTGTGGCAGGCAGGCTCAATCCCGTTGCACGTATCTGGTCGGCCAGAAAACTGTAGCGAGATGATTCGTTGAGCTGACTCGCGAAAGAATGACTAGCTTTGCCTACGTCGTGGGATCCGCACAGGAAAGCTACGAATCGCTGGCAATCTTCGCTCGATAAATCAAGCTGGTCTTGGGTGAAGCTACGGTGATTTTCTGAGAGATAGTGACTCCATAAGTACGCCCCAACCTGGGCAGAATCCATCATGTGCTGGGGGAGGTTAAGCCAGTCAGTACTCTGGTCGTCAGACCGGTCAGTCTTGGCCCAGAGGCTAGCGGCTTGCGGACTCCAGCTAGGGAAATCACCTGTAAAAAGTTGCTTCATCGTCAACCCTCTTCGCATGGTTACGTCAGTTTAGGGGCGTCTCCTATTACCCAGTAAACACCTTCAAGATTTTTATGTCAACTAGTATATGTGATAAATTTTTTGTATCTAGAGCAATGTGAAAAGCCCCCCGGCAGTCAAAGCCAGGGGGCAACCTCATGAACACGAGGAATAGGTACTTGATGCACATCTACTAGGGCTCATCTCCAAACTTCTTTGAAGATCAGTCTCACGAAGCCCTCATCCTATTTCACCAGCTTTTTCGTGAAGGTGCTACCTGCTGGAGCAACTGCAGACAGCCCTGTTCCTTGCCTCTACCCCTCCAGAAAAGACCAGTTAAACCAGAAATGACCACCTACTAGGTGGTCATTTCTGATTTAGATGGTACCTAGCCCCTAGGCCAGCACCTGCCGCTTTGACGAAATCACGCCGGTCACGAAACCGGCCAGGTGCAAGCCGCCGTGGAAGCGGGCGTGCTCAATCTTCACGCACCGGTCCATCACCACGTTCAGCCCGGCGTCCTCACCCAGGCGCGCAGCCTCCTCATTCCAGGAGCCCAGCTGCATCCACACCGTCTTCGCACCCACCTCGATGGCCTCCTGAACCACGCCAGGCAGGTCCTCGTTGCGGCGGAAAATCTCCACCAGGTCAGGGGCCTCAGGCAGGTCAGCCAGCGACGCATACACCTTCTGCCCCAGCACCTCCTTACCCTTAGCCGCCAAAATCGGGTTCACAAAATACAGGGTGTAGGGGCTCGACGACTGCAAATACGTCGCCACAAAATACGAAGACCGCGAAATCTTGTCAGACATACCCACAATCGCAATAGACTTCGTCTCGTGCAAAATCTTTAGTCGCTCCGGCGCGCTGGGGCCTTCCCAGGTACGAATCTCAGTCACGGCTTAGGCCTCCTTCTTGGGTGCAGGAATTTCGCAGGCGGGCGCGGACGCCGGTGCGGACGCCCCAGCCCCCTCACGCGCTGCGCGCTCGGCAGCGTGGGCGGCGGCGTCCGCCTCCAACGCCTCCTTTTGGGCAGCCGCCTCAGCTTCGGCAGCTTCGCGGCGGGCCACCAGCTCGTCCGCGCTGGCGGTGCCGACGACCTCACCGGCGTGGTTGCGGCCGGAAGCAATAGTCAGAGCCTGGTCGAGGTCCCAGATGATATCGACGGCATCTTCCAGACCCACCGAAATACGGATCAAGTCCTCGCCCACGCCACCGGCAGCCAGCTGCTCAGCGGTCAGCTGCTGGTGGGTGGTGGACGCCGGGTGCAGAATCAGGGTGCGGGCATCACCAATGTTGGCCAGGTGGGACGCCAGCTGCAGGTTCTTGATGAACTCGGCGCCCACGTCGCGTCCGCCCGCCTTCTCGGTGCCGGCAACGCCGAAGGAGAAGACCGACCCAACACCCAGCGGCAGCAGCTTCTGCGCCCGCTCATAGTGGGGGTGCTCCGGCAGGCCGGCGTAGTTAACGTAAGAGATACGGGCGTCCTCGTTCAGCCAGGCGACAACCTCCTTAGCGTTAGCCAGGTGGGCGTCCATACGCTGGGGCAGGGTCTCAACCCCCTGCAGCAGATTGAAAGCTGCCTGGGCTGAGAGGGAGGGGCCGAAGTCGCGCAGCTGCTCCGACCGTAGCTTGGTCAGGAAGCCGTACTCGCCGAAGTTCCCCCACCAAGAAATGTTGTTGTAGGAGGGAATCGGCTCGGTCATGGTGGGGAACTTGCCGTTGCCCCAGTTGAAGCGGCCCGACTCGACAACCACGCCGCCCAAGGTGGTGCCGTGCCCGCCCAGGAACTTAGTGACCGAGTGAATCACAATGTCAGCGCCGTGTTCGATGGGGCGAATCAGGTAGGGGGTAGAGAGGGTGGCATCTACGACCAGGGGAATGTCATTCTCGTGGGCCACGCGGGCTAGGCCTTCCAGGTCAGCGACCTGGCCCGAGGGGTTGGCGACGATTTCGGTGTAGACAGCCTTGGTTTCGGGGCGAATTGCGGCGGCAAAATCGGCAGGGTCGGTGCCGTCCACAAAGGTAGTGCCAATGCCGAAACGACGCAGGGAAACATCCAGCTGGGTAATAGTGCCGCCGTAGAGGTTGGACGAAGCAACAATATGATCCCCGGCCTGGCAGAGTGCCGCGAAGGTAATGAACTCAGCGGCCATACCCGAAGCGGTCGCCACCGCGCCGATACCGCCTTCCAGCGAAGCGATACGCTCTTCCAGCGCCGCCACAGTGGGGTTACCCAGGCGGGAGTAGATATTGCCGTACTTCTGCAGGGCAAAAAGGTTGGCGGCGTCGTCCGCGTCCTTAAAAACAAAGGAGGTGGACTGGTAAATCGGAACCGCACGAGCACCGTGCTCGGCGTCGGGGGTACCGCCCGCGTGCAGGGCGCGGGTGCGAAAGCCAAAAGTATGCTCAGCCATGGACTCTCCTGATAGTAGGCCTAGTTATCTACCCTCCATAGTCACCCATGCCCCTCTACCTGCGGTAACTTATTTCACCGTGTGAACAGGTTACGCAGCGTTACCGGGAAGGCAGGGCGCCTCATTCCCCACCTCGGCCAGTGTCCACCAAACTCGCGTAACGTCCATCCCGCGCGTAAGCACCGCGCGATTCTAATGGACGCTCAGCCGCCCCGTCCAACGTGACCAAAACCCCCAGCCTCTCTACAAGCTAGCTCATAGGAAAACACAGGGTTCTACGAGAGAATAGAGAAAGTTTTGTCACCGGGCGGCTGCCCGCACTCGCAGAGAAAGGGCACTCGTGCTCCAGAACATTATCGACTGGGTTATCTCCGTCATGGAGGCCATCGGCTCACCCGGTGTTGGCCTTGCCGTTTTCCTTGAGAACGTCTTCCCGCCGATTCCCTCCGAGGTCATTCTGCCCCTGGCTGGCTTCACCGCCTCGCAGGGCTCCATGAACGTTATCGCCGCCTTCGTCTGGGCGACCGTTGGCTCCCTGGCTGGCGCCTACTTCCTCTACTACCTGGGCGCCGCTATCGGCGCCAACCGCCTGCGCAAGATTGCGGCCTGGATGTGGCTGGTCAAGGTTGAGGACGTCGACGCCGCCCTGGCCTGGTTCGACAAGTACGGCAAGGCCTCCATCCTGATCGGCCGCGTTATCCCCGGTATTCGTTCGCTGATTTCGATTCCCGCCGGTATCGACCGCATGAACCCGCTGACTTTCGGCTTCTACACCCTGCTGGGTTCATCTGTGTGGAACGCTCTGCTCATTTACTGCGGCTGGATTCTTGGTGAAAACTGGCACGTTGTTGAGGGCGTCATCGACCAGTACTCCAAGGTTGTGTACGCCCTGGTAGCCCTGGCTCTTGTGGCTGTCTTCCTCTGGCTGCTGCGCCGCGCCCGACAGGAAAAGCGCGACGTAGCCTAACGGCGGGCGTCCACACCACCCCGGCCAGTTAGTACCATCTAAATCAGAAAAACCCACCAACTAGGTGGGTTTTTCTGGTTTAAATGGTACCTAGGGCAGCGACCCCGCTACTTCCACAAACGGTTACGGGCGTGCACCACCGACGGGCGGATCTGGATCCAGTCGCCGCAGGGCAGGCGCAGGGCCTTCTCGCACCCAGACAGGGCGGTAATAATCGACTCGCAGCGCTGGTTGAACTCGGAGACATGCCCCTTATCCACAATCTGCCCGGGGAAGTGCCGGTGCATCTTCGACACAGAATCCGACGACTCCTGCAGCCCGTGCCCGGTATGCCCCGGAATATGTTTGACCAGCACCCGGCGCTCCCGAATGGCCTCGGTCAGCCGCTCCATCTCGTCCAGAACCTGCTGGTTCTGCACACCCTCGGTAGCCCAAGTGTTGTAGACCCAGCGGTTGTGCGCCAGGCGCAGCACAAAGGTCAGCGCCCCCAGCGAATCGGTGTGAATAATCAGCTGCCGGCCACCGTGATAAAAGATATTAAAAGCAGCCAACATGGCCGAGAGCTCCCCGGTCATAATGTTCGTTGCATCGTAGTGGGAGTGGAAGAAGAAGCCGTCTTCGCTCACCCCGCCGATGCCCATGCGTCCGCCCTTTAAATACTTCTTATTGTTCGTTGACCTGTACGAACAGTCAGTAAAGACGCTGTACTCCACCAGCTTCTCAACCGGCAGCTGGGCGGTATTCTTCTCAAACTCAGCATGGGCCAGGCGCGAGGCCTCGTCCATGAAGTGGGGCATGAGCTCCCCCGCGGGAGTGCCAATCAGCTTCACGTGAATCTCCCCCAGCGAGTGCGACTCGTAGGGGTTCATCACCTTATCAATGGAGCGGTACTCCAGAAAATCGCGGAAGGCCGTGAACTTGCGGAAGAGCAGCTTCAGATAGTGCTTGTCGGCGGCCACGGTGATGAGGTTGGTCTTGTAGTCCTCGGGGATAGCCTCCATCGCGGCCAGGATAGCGCGGCCCAGCATGTCGGTGTGCACGGTGTCGCAGGGGTCCATGAGGCTGTGGGTCAGGGATTCGGCGATAGGCTCGCTCTCAATCACCTCACGCTCGCCGTTTTCACGCGAGATAAAGGCGAAGGACGTCAACCCCACATGGCAGTTACCGGCGGCTCGCACCTGGTCCATGACCACCACAATCACTGCCACGCCCTGCTCGGTGAACCCTGCCGGGTAAGAGCTGGTGTAGTCCGGCGGTTCCCAGGTCAGCTCACATTTTTTGATATGTGCAGGCGTAATTTCCACATTATTCATCTCCTAAGGGGTGTCTATAGTTGTTTTGCTTACTCTTTAAAGCTATACCAACTCCACGCCCTTTTGCCAACAGCTAGAGCCGCATCGGCTGCCCGTTCACTCTCTCGGTGAACGTCCACGGTTCTCGCGTGGCGTCCACCCCGCGCGTAAGCACCGCGCGAGTCTGGTGGGCACTCACGGACTGATGCGCGGACGCCCCCTCCCCCAACGGCCCGGGCAGGCGGGGCGGACGCACGCTGAGATAACCCGGGCAGGAGGCCCCCAGCACAAGGACGCCCGCCCCGGCTTACGTAAGCCGGGGCGGGCGTCCTTATCTTGGGTGAAAACCGAGGTTTACTCGGGAACGATGCGCACTGCGCCCTTATCGGCGCTGGTGACCATGGAGGCGTAGGCACGCAGGGCGCTGGAGACCTGGCGTTCGCGGGGCTTGGTGGGCTTCCAGGGGGCAGGGCCCTTCTTGGCACGGCGCTCGGCCAGTACCTCGTCGGAGACGTTCACGCGCAGGATGCGATTGTGAACATCGATCTCAATCTCATCCCCGTGCTCAATCAGACCCACAGCGCCACCGGCAGCAGCCTCGGGAGAAATATGGCCAATGGAGATACCGGAGGTGCCGCCCGAGAAACGTCCGTCGGTAATCAGGGCGCACTTCTTACCCAGACCCAGGCCCTTGAGGTAGGAGGTGGGGTAGAGCATTTCCTGCATGCCGGGGCCGCCCTTGGGGCCCTCGTACTGGATGACGACGATGTCGCCCTCCTTCACGTTCTTCGACAGGATCTCGAAGACGGCCTCGTCCTGGGACTCCACCACGAAGGCCTTGCCGACGAAGTGGAAGAGCTCCTCGTCGATACCGGCGCTCTTGATGATGGCCCCGTCCTCGGCGATGTTGCCGTAGAGAACGGCCAGGCCGCCGTCCTTGGTGTAGGCGTGCTCAACGGCGCGGATGCAGCCGTTTTCGGCGTCGGTTTCGTGGCTCTCGTACTTGTTGGCGGTGGAGAAGGCCTGGGTGGTGCGGACACCGCCGGGGGCAGCCAGGAAGAGCTCCTTGGCGGTGTCGGTGGCGGCGCCGGAGCGGATGTCCCAGTCAGACAGCCACTGTTCCAGGGAGCCGGAGTGCACGGAGTGGACGTCGCGGTTCAGCAGACCGGCGCGATCCAGCTCACCGAGCAGGGCAGGAATACCGCCTGCGCGGTGCACGTGCTCGATGTGGTACTTGGTGGAATTGGGGGCTACCTTGGCCAGGCAGGGCACCTTGCGGGAAATCGCGTCGATGTCGCGCAGAGTGAAGTCGACGCCAGCTTCGTGAGCAATCGCCAGGATATGCAGAACGGTGTTGGTGGAGCCGCCCATGGCAACGTCCAGGGCCATAGCGTTCTCGAAGGCGGCCTTGGTGGCGATGGAGCGGGGCAGCACAGACTCGTCGTCCTGCTCGTAGTAGCGCTTGGCCAGCTCAACAATCTTGGCGCCAGCTTCGAGGAAGAGCTGCTTGCGGGCGACCTGGGTGGCCAGGGTGGTGCCGTTACCGGGTAGGGCAAGACCGATCGCCTCATTGAGGCAGTTCATGGAGTTAGCGGTGAACATACCGGCACAGGAACCGCAGGTGGGGCATGCATTCTTCTCAACCTGAGCCAGGGCGTCATCGGTGACATTATCGTCCACCGCCATGACCATGGCATCCACCAGGTCAAGGCGGTGCTCAACGACTCCCTCAATGCCTTCGCCGGACTCCATAGGCCCGCCGGAGACGAAGATGACGGGGATGTTCAGGCGCATAGCTGCCAGGAGCATACCGGGGGTGATCTTGTCGCAGTTAGAGATGCAGACCAGGGCGTCGGCGCGGTGGGCGTTGACCATGTATTCGACCGAGTCGGCAATCAGGTCGCGGGAGGGCAGGGAGTAGAGCATACCGTCGTGGCCCATGGCGATACCGTCGTCCACGGCGATGGTGTTGAATTCCTTGGCTACACCGCCTGCTTCGCGGATAGCCCCGGCGACCAGTTCGCCCATGTTCTTCAGGTGCACGTGGCCGGGCACGAACTGGGTGAAGGAGTTGGCGATAGCGATGATGGGCTTGCCGAAGTCGTCGTCGCCCATGCCGGTGGCGCGCCACAGTGCGCGGGCACCTGCCATGTTTCTACCGTGGGTTGATGTACGCGAGCGCAGTTCTGGCATCGTTAGCTCCCAAGAAAGTTTGTGGTTGGAGGTTTGGGTACTAGTCTACGCCTGAGCGCGGGTAGTCCACAGGGTGGGAAGCGGCGTTCTCACATAGTGAAGATAGGGGCGGACGGTCTCTCCTCCACTCCCCTGCCAAGGGGCAGGGACGGCAGGACGGGCGTCCGCGGGACACTACTCCAGTAAGCCTCGCATAAATCTCAGCGCATATTCCAGAAGCTGGGGGTGGCTATCGTCAACTAGGGTAAATCCAAAGCGCTCAAAGGCCCGTTGAGACTTTGTATTTCTGCGATCGATAGCGCAGGTCATGATGTCGCTAGTGAGGTCTTTAAATTTGGGGTGCTCTTGGGCTGTGATAACGCATTGCTGAATAAGCTGTTGTGCAATTCCCTGGTTTTGGGCGTGGGCGGCCGTAGAGATATAGGTAATGTCGAAGACATCATCATAGGGGCGATATGTAATGAGAGCGACAGCTGCTATCTGCTCCTCCAAGAAAGCTCCGATAGAGACCTTGTAGGGATCTCGGGCAATTTTCTGGGGCTGAGTTTCCCGGACGAAGCTTTGAACCTTTAGCTCCCATTCCGCGGGGTGTGAAGCGGTGTGGTAGTGCCGCTTGGCAGGGTAGGTGCAGACCCATTGTTGAAGGGCCGGTATATCGCTTGTGCTGAGCTCTCGAAAATACACGTAGGCCCCTAGTTTTTGAGGGCTAATCCTACTGGGGTAGGCTCGAGCTGCTCAAGGGCTCTACGATGCTGAGCCGAAAAAGCCCGGTTCTGCTGGGTTTCGTATTCCGATGCGAGGGTTTTTCGCTCTGTATCCGTTAGGCCGTCGTTCCCGATAGCCGTGGTGTGATGGCGCAGAACTTTTTGCAGGGTTTGACGGGCCGCTCGATGAGTGGGCTGCCAGCGAGTTGCATCTTTAGCGTTTAAGGTCATAGTTCTGCTCCTTTCCTTGGTCTTGTTGTTTCGAGTCTAACAAGTAGCTCTTGGGGATGACTAGGGGCGGACGGTTCCGCACCGCGCCCTCTCAAAGGGGACCTCAAAACCTAAAAGGGACCGCATAATATGAGGTCCCTTTTGAGTTTTGCGGTCCCCTTACGGTGAGGCAGGGGCTCATGACGCGCGTATGACGCGCATCCGTCACCGAAGTTCATTTTTGAAATATGCCGTCTTAGGGCCTGGAGGGCTTGGGGGCTCGCAAGGTGGGGGTGTTAGCTGGGTTTATGGCCGCTGACGCAAGCAGCCTCTACAGCCGTAGGACTACCCCAGGAGCAGATTATGCCCATCAATACCGACCGTATTCTGACCACTCACGTTGGTTCCCTGCCGCGCAGCCAGCGCCTGATTGAAGCAAATGCCACCCGCCGCGATGGCAGCATAGACGAGGCAGATTTCCAGCAGATTCTGACCGAGGAAACCCAGGCAGTGATTGACCGCCAGGTAGACATCGGTATCGACATTGTGAACGACGGCGAGTACGGGCATGCCATGAGTCAGGCCGTGGATTACGGCGCCTGGTGGCACTACTCCTTTGCCCGCACCGGCGGTCTAAAACTGCTGACCGAGGGCAACCCCGCTAACGAGGTACACCGTTCTGAGGCGGGCAAGCTCAAGTACACCAGCTTTGCTGACCGCCGTGACTGGACCCGTTTTCAGGACTTCTACACCGCGGAGCTCGATCTGGGCAACGACCCCGACCGCAGTTTCCCTGTTACCGTTGCCCCGTTAACCTACCAGGGGCAGGACGAGGTGGGGCGGGACGTCCGCAACCTGGCAGCTGCCACCGAGGGCAAGGGGACGCACAGTGCTTTTGTTGCTGCCCTGTCACCCGGGTCAGCTGCCCGCGTGGGTAACCTCTACTACCCCACCGATAAGGAGCACATCTACGCCTGGGCCGATGTGCTGAAGGAAGAGTACAAGGCCATCACCGATGCCGGCTTCACCCTGCAAATCGACGACCCTTCCGTGGCTGAGGGCTGGGACCAGATTAACCCCGAGCCCAGCGTCCGCGACTACCTTGATTTTATTCAGGTGGCCGTTGATGCCCTCAACTACGCGCTGGAGGATATTCCGACCGAGCAGACCCGCTTCCACCTCTGTTGGGGATCCTGGCACGGGCCTCACAGCACCGACCTGGAATTCAAGCACCTGGCCGACACCCTGCTGTCTATTGACGCAGCCGGTTACACCTTTGAGGCCGCTAACGCGCGGCACGCCCACGAGTGGAAGGTCTGGGAGAACCTGGAGCTGCCCGAGGGCAAGTACGTGATTCCTGGTGTTGTCTCGCACTCGACCAACCTGATTGAGCACCCTGAGCTGGTTGCCCAGCGCATCGAGCAGTTTGCTCAGGTGGTGGGCAAGGAGAACGTGGTGGCGTCAACCGACTGCGGTCTGGGCGGACGCCTGCACCCCGACCTTGCCTGGGCCAAGCTGGAATCGCTGACGGCAGGTGCCCGCATCGCCAGTGAGCGCCTCTTCGGCTAGGGCTAGACCCCACCCCACCATTAAAGGGGACCGCATAACTTCAAAGGGACCGCGTAGTATGCGGTCCCTTTGAAGTTATGCGGTCCTCTTGCTGCGGGGCCAGGGGAGGCGAGCGGACGCTGGTGGGGGCCGCTTCTTACAACCCGAAAGTGCGTTTCGCGCCACATTTCCATCAGGGGTGCTCTCGTTAACCAGAGTTTTTGCAGGTCAAACTCGTACCCTCCTGGAAAAAACCGGCATGTCACATTCCTGTCTAACGTGTGACACACATTTACATGTGTGTCTCTCGCAAACACCCCGTGCGAGTCCTAGACTATAGGGAAACACAATCACCGTGTGAAACTCTCACTCCATCTCGCACAATGTGCTCTTGCACCTGTTACTTAGGGGAACCAAATGGGAAAGTTTGAACGCATCTACCACGATCTGGCTCGTGACATTGATGAAGGCAAGTACGGCGTGGGCGATTTGCTGCCCAGCGAAAAGAAGCTGACCGAAAAGTACAATGTCTCCCGTGAGACCGCCCGCAAGGCTCTGGCCATTCTGACCGACCGCGGCTACATTCAGCGCATCATGGGCAAGGGCTCCCTGGTCATCGACCACAAGCGCTACTCCATTCCCGTGTCTTCACTGGTGAGCTACAAGGAGTTTGCCGAGTCAGCCAGCCGCGACACCCAGACCGAACTGGTTGAACTGGAAGACGCCCTACTGCCGCATGTACCCTTCCAGGCCCTGACGGACGGCTCCGTAGAGCAGGTGCCCGTCACCCACATCATGCGAGTTCGCCACATGGACGGCGCCCCCGCCATCATCGACCACGACTACATCATCAAGAGCGTGGTTGCCGAGATCCCCCGCGAAGTCGCTGAGGATTCCCTCTACAACTATTTTGAGGGCGAACTGGGTCTGAACATTGTGTCATCTGCCAAGCAGATCACCATCGAGCAGGCTACCCCCAACGATGCCAAGTACCTGAACCTGCACGCTGGCGAGTACGTTGCTGTGACCACCTCTATCACTGTGCTTGAGGACGGCACCGCCTTCCAGTACACCATCTCCCGCCACCGCGCTGACAAGTTCCGTTACCTGGACTTCGCGCACCGCCGCCAGGAAATTCCGGTTTCTGAATAAAGTTCCACATCGGCTGTAACAACAGCCGAAGCACCTGTTAGACAGGTAAGGTTAAGGAGCGTATCCCGCTTTGACGGGGCACGCTTCTTTTCTTTTACCCCACCTAACCTACCGGGCGCAGCCACCCCAGCACCGGCGTCCTACCCTTTGGAGCACACCATGAGCTTTCACGATAAGGTCATCTACCAGGTCTACCCCAAGTCCTTCTACGACTCGAACGGCAACGGGGTGGGCGACTTACGGGGCATTATCGAGAAGGTCCCCTACATTGCCTCCCTGGGGGTGGACATGGTCTGGTTCAACCCCTTCTTTGTCTCACCGCAGAACGATAACGGCTACGACATCGCTAACTACTACGAGGTAGACCCCGAGATGGGTACCATGGCGGACGCCGAAGAGCTGATTGCAGCCCTGGGGCGAGAAGGAATCGGGGTGATGTTCGATATGGTGCTCAACCATGTCTCAACCGAGCACGAGTGGTTCCAGCGAGCTCTGGCCGGCGAGAAGGAGTACCAGGATTTCTTCTACCTGCGCCCCCTACAGGAGGACGGCTCCCTGCCGACCAACTGGGAGTCCAAGTTCGGCGGCCCGGCCTGGTCACAGTTTGGCGACACCGACCTCTACTACATGCACCTCTACGACGTGACCCAGGCAGATCTGAACTGGCATAACCCCAGGGTGCGTGAAGAACTCTTTAAGGTCGTGAATTTCTGGAAGGACAAGGGCGTTCGCGGCTTCCGCTTTGACGTGCTCAACGTGATTGGCAAGGCTGAGGAACTGCGGGATGCCGCACCCGGCGAGAACGACAAGCTCATCTACACCGACACCGACCGTGTCCACCCCTGGGTGCAGGAACTGCACCGGGCTACCTTTGGCGACACCGAGGGCACCGTGACCGTGGGCGAGATGTCGTCCACCACCATCGACAGCAGCGTGCGCTACACCAACCCGGCCAACCAGGAGCTGGATATGGTCTTCTCCTTCCACCACCTCAAGGTGGACTATGACGGTGCCGAAAAATGGTCTGATGTGCCCTTTGATTTCATGGCTCTTAAGGGCCTGCTGACCGACTGGGCGGTAGGTATTCAGGCGGGAGGTGGCTGGCAGGCGTCCTTCTGGAATAACCACGACCAGCCCCGCGCCATCAACCGCTTTGGTGATGTGGAGCATTACCGGGCTGAGTCCGCCACCATGCTGGCTGCCGCCGTGCACCTGACCCGCGGCACCCCCTACATCTACCAGGGCGAAGAGATCGGCATGGTTGATCCGGTCTATTCGTCCATGGATGACTACGTGGACGTTGAATCCCACAACGCCTTTGCCATTCTGCAGGAGCGGGGCGTGAGCGAGGCCGAGGCCTTCCGCATTGTCACCAAGAAGTCCCGTGACAACTCCCGAACCCCCATGCAATGGGATTCTTCCGAATTCGCCGGTTTCTCGCGGGTAAAGCCCTGGCTCATGCCCACCTCGCAGGCCGACATTAACGTGGAGCGCGAAGAGGCTGAGGGCACCATTCTGCCCTTCTACCGGGAGCTGGTGCGCCTGCGACACGAGTTGCCGCTGATTGCTGAGGGTTCCTACGAGCCCTTTGCCCGCGAGCACGAGAGCGTCTACGGGTTTGTACGAGAGTACGAGGGTCAGCGCCTGCTGGTGCTCTGCAACTTCTACGGTAAGGACGCCCCCGTGCAGCTGCCTGCCGAGTTCGCGGCGGGGTCGGTGCTCCTGTGTAATTACAAGAATTCTTCTGCGCTGGACGCCGCCACTGACGCAGGCACCCTTACCCTGCGACCCTATGAGGCGGTAGCGGTACTGGCTGGCTAGCCCTTGAGCTGCTCCACGACCTCGAGCAGGGCGTGCATATCGCCACTGAGGGCAAGGTTGGGGCGGGACTCACTACTGGCAACCGCCGCGTTGTAGTAGAGCCCGTCCCCCATTAGCAAGATAGCTCGTGCCACCGCATCCGAGGGCACCTCGGCCCGAATCATCTCAAACCAGCGGCCCTGGATCCTGTCATAGACCCCGGCGACCTTCTCGGCGGCGTCCTGACGCAGACGCGACGCGGCCACAAAAACCCGGACAAACGGGGTGTCCTGGTACATGGAGGTGCGCACATAGTAGGCGCAGGCCCCGGCAGGGTCATCTGCCATGGCCTTGAAATCCCGCTCAGCAAGCGCCCAGGCCCGTTCCAACAGCCCGTCGATTAGGGCGGTCTTATCGGGGAAGTGGTAGAGCAGGCCACCCTTCGACACCCCGGCGCGGGAGGCAATAGCGTTCATGGACGCCGCCCGCTCCCCCTCTTCAATGAGCAGGGCTTCGTAGGCGTCGAGGATTTTTTCGCGAGAACTCATGTGTTCCACCCTACCGGGCTGGCACTTGAAAACAAAACCGTCCAGACGGTACAGTAATCTGTGTTGAACTAAAGCTACCGACGCAACACCCGCACCCAGCGGGCATCCAACCCCAGGTAGCCGTCCTCACGAAAGAGCAGACATGCACCCCGCAACCGGCCAGATGAGAGTCGTCACCGAACCCACCACAGCACCCTACTCCCGCCGCTGGGCGGCCCTGGCCGTCCTTATGCTGCCGGTGCTCCTGGTCTCTGTCGACAACACCGTGCTCTCCTTTGCCCTACCCGAAATCTCAGCCCAGCTCTCTCCCAGCGGCACCCAGCTGCTCTGGATCAACGACATCTACCCGCTGATTCTTTCGGGCCTGCTCATCCCCGCAGGTAGCATGGGTGACCGCTTTGGCCGCCGCACCATGCTCCTGTTAGGCGGCTTCGGCTTTACCGTCATCTCGGCAGCCGCTGCCTTCGCGCCCACCGCCGCCTGGCTCATTGCCGCCCGCGCCGGCATGGGTATCTTCGGGGCTATGCTCATGCCCGCAACACTCTCGATTATCCGCAACATGTTCTCCGATGCCACCGAACGCCGCACCGCCATCGCTATCTGGGCGTCCGGCTTTGCTGGCGGCGCAGCCCTGGGCCCCGTCGTCGGCGGCTTCCTGCTGGAGCACTTCTACTGGGGTTCGGTCTTCCTCATGGCCGTCCCCGTCCTCCTGCCCATGCTCCTGCTGGGCTTCTGGCTGATCCCCAACTCCAAGGACCCCAACCCCGGCACCATCGACTTCGTCAGCATCGCCCTGATTATGGCGACCATGACCCCCTTCGTCTACGCCATCAAGCACTTCGCGCACGACGGCTTCGACCTGCTCACCGTCGTCCTGCTGCTAATTGCCTCCGCCTGCGGTGTTGCCTTTACCCGCCGTCAGCTGGCGCGCACCAACCCCATGCTGGACGTGCGCCTCTTCACCAACAAGCAGTTCACCGGTGCGGTTCTCACCAATCTCATGGCGATCTTCTCGCTGGTCGGCTTCCTCTACTTCGTCTCCCAGCACCTGCAGCTGGTGAGCGGCCACTCCCCCTTTAGCGCGGCCCTGGTACTGCTGCCCGGCCTGGTGCTGACCGTCATTGCAGGCCTGGTCGTGGTGTACATCGTCAAGGTGGTCAAGCCCTGGATTGTGATTGCCGGCGCCCTGCTCATGAACGCAGCGGCCTTCACCCTGGTCTTCTTCACCGCCGATTCTGGCTCAGACACCGGTATTCTGGTCGCCTTTGCCCTGCTCGGTGTGGGCATTGGCTTCGCTGAGACCCTGACCAACGACATCATCCTGGCCGCTGTGCCCCCGCACAAGGCGGGTGCGGCGTCCGCTATCTCCGAGACCGCCTACGAGACCGGCTCGGTTATGGGCACGGCGATTCTGGGGTCGATCCTGAACGCGGCCTATGTTGCCCACCTGGTGGTGCCCGAGGGGGTTAGTGCAGCGGACGCGGACGCTGCCCGCGAGACCCTGGGCGGGGCTGCGGAAACCGCCGAACGCATCGGTGGGGAAACCGGCGCTGCTCTGCTGGCTTCGGCCCAGCACGCCTTCGACTCCGGCGTAGTCTACACCTCTGCCATCGGCGTGGTGCTCATGCTGATTTGCGCCGTGATGGTGGTGCGCACCCTGCGCGGAGTGAAGATGTAGGGACGCACCGCCCCACCAGGGTAGGTACCATCTAAATCAGAAAAACCCACCAACTAGGTGGGTTTTTCTGATTTAAATGGTCTTTTCCGGGGAGTAGGCCAGCAGACCGCTAAAGCCATTCTTTCTTCTTAAAGACCACCCACAGCCCAAAGGACACCACAACCATCAGCAGCAGGGACGCCGGGTAGCCGAAGGTCCAGTGAAGTTCGGGCATCACGTCAAAGTTCATGCCGTAAATCGAGCCAATGACGGTGGGGGCCACCAGGATCGCAGCCCAGGCCGAGATTCTCTTCATGTCGTCATTCTGCCGCTCAGCCACGATAGTTGAGTTCACCGCCAGGGCATTCTCGAGAGAGGAACGCAGGTCGTCTACCCGGTCAACCACATGAATCACGTGGTCTTTCACGTCACGGAAGTGGCGGAGCAACTCAAGCTGGTGCTCATCGCCGGTCTCAGCCTGAATACGAATACGCCCCATGAGCAGGTCCAGCATCTGCCCCACCGGTTTGACCGCCCGTTTGAAGTCGCTGACCTCGTTCAGCAGGCTGTAGATGCGCTGCGATATCTCTCTGGCTTCGGAGTTATCGGAGAAGAGGGCGTCCTCGATTTCGTCACCGTCGTTTTCTAGCCCCTCAATGACGGGGAAGTAGCCGTCCACGAGCATATCGAGCACCCGGTGCAGGAAGGCCAGTGGGTAGGCCTGCATGGTGGGGCTCTCCAGTGCGCCCGAGAAGACCGCGTCCATGGTGCGCTGGGTGGTGTCGACAGAGCGCAGGGCATCTTTGACAAGCCAAATCACGAAGTTCTCGCCCACGAACATGTGGGTTTCACCGAAACGGATCTCTTCGGTGTCATCGAGGTAGATCGCCGGGCGGAGCACCAGGTAGTAGGTGCTGCCGTAGCGATCGAGCTTGGAGCGCTGATGGCCCTGCTCGGAGTCTTCAACGGCGAGGGGGTGCAGGTCGAAGAGGCCGGTGAGGGTGGTGAGGTCGTCGCGGGAGGGGTCAACCAGGCCGATATAAGCGCAATCGGTGCCGGGAGTGAAGGCCCGGGCAAGGTCGGCGAGGGAGTCGTAGCCGGTGACGGCCCCGGTGGTGTGGTTGAGTGTGTTGAGTAAGGGCATGGTGTCTATCGTAGTCCTTCTACAAAAAGACCATTTAAATCAGAAAAACCCACCTAGTTGGTGGGTTTTTCTGATTTAGATGGTACCTACCCGGTGCAGGGGAAGGGGCGCGGACGTCCGCCCTACTTCTCGTCCTCAATCAGGTCGCGCACCACGATGGTCTGCTCGCGGCCGGGGCCAACGCCGATGGCCGAGATACGGCAGCCGGAGATTTCTTCCAGCTTCTCCAAGTACTTGCGGGCGTTCTCGGGCAGTTCATCGAGGGTCTTGGCCTCGGTGATGTCTTCGGTCCAGCCGTCGAAGTACTCGTAGATGGGCTTGGCGTGGTGGAAGTCTGACTGGGTCATGGGCATCTCGTCGTGACGCACGCCGTCCACGTCGTAGGCAACGCAGACGGGAATCTTCTCTAGCCCGGTGAGCACGTCCAGCTTGGTGATGAAGAGGTCGGTGAAGCCGTTGATGCGCACAGCCTGGCGGGCCAGAACCGCGTCGTACCAGCCGCAGCGGCGGGGGCGGCCGGTGTTCACGCCGAACTCGCCACCGGTGGTACGCAGGAATTCGCCCATGTCATCGAAGAGTTCGGTGGGGAAGGGGCCAGCGCCCACGCGGGTGGTGTAGGCCTTCTGAATACCGATGACGCGGGAAATGCGGGTGGGGCCGACGCCGGATCCAACGGAGGCGCCACCTGCGGTGGGGTTAGAGGAGGTGACGAAGGGGTAGGTGCCGTGGTCTACGTCGAGGAAGGTAGCCTGGCCACCTTCCATGAGCAGGGTCTTGCCCTCGTCCAGGGCCTTGTTGAGCAGCTGGGTTGATTCAACGATCATGGGTGCCAGGCGGTCGGCGAAGCTCATGAAGTAATCAACGATTTCTTCAACCTCGACGTGGCGGCGGTTGTAGACCTTGACCAGCAGTTCGTTCTTCTGACGCAGGGCGCCTTCAACCTTCTGGCGCAGGATGGACTCGTCGAGGATGTCCTGCACACGAATGCCCAGGCGTCCTACCTTGTCCATGTAGGTGGGGCCGATACCGCGGCCGGTGGTGCCGATGGCACGCTTGCCCAAGAAGCGTTCGGTGACCTTGTCCATGGTCTGGTGGTAAGGCGCTACCAGGTGGGCATTCGCTGAAATTTTGAGCTTGGAGGTGTCAGCCCCACGGGCTTCAAGACCGTCGATTTCTTCAAAGAGAGCTTCGGGGTTGACGACGACACCGTTACCAATGACGGGTACAGCGTTTTCTGAGAGGATGCCGGCGGGAAGGAGCTTGAGCTCGAACTTCTGGCCGTTGACGACGACGGTGTGGCCTGCGTTGTTACCGCCGTTGGGCTTGACGACGTAGTCGACGCGGCCGCCGAGCAGGTCGGTTGCTTTGCCCTTACCTTCGTCGCCCCACTGGGCGCCTACAATCACAATTGCTGGCATAAGTCTTACTCCTGAATAGGGTGGTCACCTGCCGGGTTTCACGGCGGTGGGGTGGGGCTGCGCGGCCTGTGCAGACGGCGCGGACGCAGGGCACACCATTCTTAAGGATAGCAAGGGTGGTTTGTGTTTGGGCAGGTGTTCCAGGTTTTGCGCTACTAGCGGTAGAAGGTGGGCGGACGCCGGGCGGTACTTTAGAAGATGTGCAGGTGTGCTGGAAGGACTTAGGTAGAGGGCACCAATGAAGCACTAAGAAATAATATGACTTGTAGTCAGAGCTTACTCAGAATGTCTTTAAACTGGTAGGTATGAGCGAAAACCCATACACACCTAACACTCCGTCTTCTCAACCTGGTCAGCCCGAAGCGCCAGCATCGTCTGCCGGTGCTTATGCCGCACCGGGCCAGTACCCCTACCAGGACCCCTACGCCGCGCAACAGCAACCTAACGGCAAAAAGCCTAAGAATGTGGTTGGTCTGGTGGCTCTGGGCCTGGGCGTTCTCGGCTTTATTTTGGCTTGCATTCCCGCCGTTGCCGTCCTTGGCTGGCTCTTGCTGTTTGCAGCTTTTGTGACCGGCATTGTTGGCCTTTTCCAGAAGAACAAGGAAAAGGTCACCTCGATTATCGCCATTGCACTCTCGGTGATCGGGTCAGTGATTTCAGGTATCGTCCTGTTTTTCTTTGCGCTCAATACCATCGCCAACGATTCTGAGCTCCAGCAGAGCCTACAAGAGCTTGAGTCAGCGGTAGCTAGCCCGACGGCAACTGCTCCCATAAGGTCTACAGCCCCTGCTAGCCCTGCAGCCCCAACCACAACTACCCCGGCGACAACTGCCCCTGCGACAACTGCCCCTGCTGCTTCGAGCGCGCCGTCTACCGAAGCATCCCAGCAGACTAATTCTGCTAGTAGTGATGTCCCACGCGATTACAGCAATGCCCTTTCAACCGCAAACCGCTACCTCAGCATCATGGATTTCTCGTACGCAGGTCTCTACGAGCAACTCACCAGTGAATACGGTGAAAAGTTCTCACCTGAGGCGGCCCAGTATGCAATGGATAATCTCAACGCTGACTGGAATGCTGAAGCCTTGGGAAGCGCACAGAACTACATCGATATCATGCCTTTCTCATACGCGGGTCTCTATGACCAGTTAACTAGTGAATACGGCGAACAGTTCACACCTGAGCAGGCTCAATATGCGGTAGATAATGTCAAGGCAGATTGGAATGCTGAGGCTCTGGAGTCAGCCCGTAATTACCTAGATACTATGGATATGAGCACAGACCGTCTCTACGATCAACTCATTAGCGAATACGGTGAAAAATTCACCCCCGAACAGGCCCAGTACGCCATCGATAATCTCTAAAACTAGAAAATATCAAAGCCCGCTCTGCCCCTTTCTCTGAAATGGGGTCAGTGCGGGCTTTTGTGTGTGTAGAAGTTCTTGGCGGGCCGTATTATGGAGCTATGAGTTCTACCCCTCACGTTCTTTTTATCTGCCAGTCCAATAAGGGCAAGTCTCAGATGGCTGAGGCCCTGATGAACCTCCATGCGCAAGGACGCGTGCGGGCGACGTCCGCAGGCACCAAGGCTGCGGTGGGCAGCGCGGTTAACGCTGAATCTGCCGCTTCGCTCGCTGAAATCGGTGCGGATATGAGCAAGGGCGTACCCAAGTTCGCGAGCGCCGATGACCTGGCAGCGGCTGACCGCATTGTGATTCTGGGTGGGGCGGCCCAGCTTGAAACTACGGATGAGGCGGTTCTGGCTAAGACCGAACGCTGGAACACCGTTGAGCCCTCCCACGATGGAATTGAAGGAGCTGAGCGCATGAACCTGATTCGGGACGATATCGACGCCCGCGTCCGCGCCCTGTTGACTGAGCTTACCGCCTAGTCCGGTATAAAAGGCCGCCCTTTTCTCCTGCCTCCGAGAAATCTCACCGGAGGTAGGAGAAAAGGGCGGCCTATCTTATTGGGGTTGGTTTAGAAGGGGGCGATTTTCTCC
Organism: Rothia sp. 11273D007AR; assembly: GCF_053547255.1. Taxonomy (NCBI): domain Bacteria; kingdom Bacillati; phylum Actinomycetota; class Actinomycetes; order Micrococcales; family Micrococcaceae; genus Rothia; species Rothia sp. 11273D007AR. The sequence goes on from NZ_JBPPWJ010000008.1 coordinate 29,722, forward strand.
GGGGCCGGGAAAATCTCGTCAAGCAGGGCAAGCTCGTCCGCGTCAAACCGGCGGACAATAGCTGCCGCGTTGGCGCGTACCTGCTCAGGGCGCGTCGCCCCGGCAATCACTGAAGCAACCGGTGCCTGCTGGGCCAGCCAGGAGAAGGCAACCTGCACCTCGGTTAGGCCGCGCTCGGCGGCGAAGGCTGAGAAGGCTTCAAGCTGGTCCCAGTTGGCACCCTCAAGGAGCTCGGGCTTGATGCGGGTCAGGCGGCCGTCGGACGGGGCTGTCTTGCGGCTGTACTTGCCCGTCAGTAGGCCGTTGGCTAGGGGGAAGTAGGGCAGGACGCCCAGGCCGAAAGCCCGCGCGGCCGGCAGAACCTCAAGCTCAGCGCGGCGGTCGAGCAGGTTGTAGTTGTTCTCTGCCGCAATGTAGCGGTGGCCTAGGGCCCGGCCTAGGTGCTCGGCGTGGGCGATTTGCCAGCCGGCGTGGTTGGAGTGGCCGATGTACCGCACCTTGCCCTGGTCGATGAGGGTGCCCAGGGCGGAGAGGGTTTCTTCCATGGGGGTGGCGGGGTCGGGGGTGTGGTGGAAGTAGAGGTCGATGTAGTCGGTGCCCAGGCGGCTCAGTGACGCTTCGACTGCCCGCATGATGTAGCGGCGGGAGCCTCGCACCCCGTGGTCGGTGCCGTTGGCCCCGCCCATGTCCATGCCGAACTTGGAGACAATCACAATCTCATCGCGGTCTATGCCTGTCTCGCGCAGGGCTTGCCCGAACATGGTTTCAGAGACGCCCGGTTCAGACCCGTAGATATCGGCGACATCGAAGAGGGTGATACCGGCGTCAACGGCAGCGGTGAGGACGGCGTTGGTTCCGGCCTGGCTTTCGGTTGCGGTTTTGGCCCGGCCTAGGTTGTTGCACCCCAGGCCGACGGTGGATACGGTCAGGCCGCTCTGACCTAGTTGGCGGTATTCAATGCTCATATCCCCTACCCTACGCCCACCGGCCTCCTGGTGCCAGGGGCCGGGGCGGGGGCGTCCTTTCCCTTCCCTTAAGGTGGTGCCCGGGCCGCAAACGTCCCGGGCACCACCCCTCACACACAAAGGGACAAGATACCTTGAAAGGAATTCAGATGGTTTTAGTTCAGCTGGGTGTCACGTCCATCTGAGAAGGTTCCGGCAAAATTCAGGCCGGTGGTGCGCTGGATCCAGGCGGAGGACTGGTTCAGCAGGGCGTATTGGGATCCGGCGTTGATGTTGGCTCCGGGGTCGTTGGTGTCGCCCTTGGAGCAGACGCCGACGACCCGGCCACCGACGATGAGGGGCCCGCCGGAGTCGCCATGGTTGGCGGCGCCTGTGACACCGTTGACCTGGGCGGCGGGGGGGCCGCGTCCTTTCAGAAAGACTCGGTGAAGAGACGTTTAGTGGGCCATCGGTGCGTGACCGGCAGCAGCCTTACCCCGGGGCACCAGGAAGGCCACCACAATAGAGGCTAGGGAGAGGAAGGCGGCCACCAGGAAGGCCAGGTGGACACCGGCCATGTAGGCCTCCACCCCACTCCCGCCGTGGGCGGCCATGCCAACCCCCATCAGGGCCACAAAGGAGGCCGTTGCCGCCGCACCTGATACCTGCTGGAAGGTCGTCATGGCAGAGGAGCCAAAAGCGTGCAGTTCATGCCCCAGCGAGGCCAGGCCCACTGACATCATGGGGGTGTTGATGAGGGGCAGGGAGAAGGTCATAAGCATGTAGGTGGCGATAATGTACCAGACCGGGGTGGACGCCGAGAAGGTGCTCATCAGCCAGATGGAGGCGCTGAAGAGCAGGGCCCCAGGGATCACCAGGGTACGGGCACCGAAGCGGTCCGAGAGACGCCCAACAAAGGGGCTGAGCACGGCCATCAGCACCCCACCGGGCAGGAGCATCAGGCCGGTCTGTAGGGCGGTCATGCCCAGGACGTTCACGGTGTAGAGGGGGATCATGATAGCGGTTCCTAGCATGACGCCCATACCGACTGAGCTCATAATGACGGTCAGGGTGAAGGGGCGGGCGCGGAAGATGCGCATGTCCATGAAGGGGCCGCGGTCTTGGAGTTGGATCTGGCGCCACACGAAGAGGGCGATGAGGACGGCGGCTACAACAACCACAACCCAGGGGTTAACGGGCAGGTGGGCGCCACCGTGGGCTGAGTCGCCACCCATGGACGACAGGCCCAGCACTAGGCCGCCGAAGCCCAGGGTTGAGAGGACGATAGAGAGCAGGTCCAGCTTCTGGGTGCTGGCCCCGGGGGCCTCCCGGGGGGCCAGGCGCAGACCAATGAGGAGCGCGATGATTCCAATGGGGAGGATGAGCCAAAAGAGCCAACGCCAGGAGGCGGCATTGAGGATGATGCCTGAGACGGTCGGCCCGGCTGCGGGTGCTGCTGAGATGACCATGCCGATGATGCCCATGGCCTGGCCAATCTTACTGGGGGCGACCAGGCGCATCATGGTGGTCATGAGCAGGGGAATCATCACGCCGGTGCCGCCTGCCTGCAGGACGCGCCCGACCAGGAGCAGGGCAATGCCGGGGGCGATAGCCGCTACCAGGGTGCCCAGGGAGAAGAGGGCCATAGCCGCCACGAAAACCGTGCGGATGGAGTAGCGGGAGATGATGAAGCCTGAGGCCGGGGTCACCACGGCCATGGTCAGCATGAAGCCGGTAGAGGTCCACTGGGCGGTGGATGCTGAAATGCTCAGGTCTGCCATGATGTCAGGCAGGGCAACACCCAGGAGGGTTTCGTTGAGGATGAGCACAAAAGCCGCAATCACCATGATGGCCAGCAGCAGGAACTCGTGGCGTTCTAGCTTGTGGGCCACGGGTACGGACGCGGTGCCCGGGCCGGTTGAGACTGTTGGGTTTGTGCCAGTTTCAGGGTTCTGTGAGTGTGTTTTCGTTGAAGACATAGGCGTTAAGCCTACTCCTGTCTTACCTTTCGCGCAATAGCTGTTTGCTCACAGATATAGGTCACAGCACCCCGGGGCCCGCTAGGTCAGGGCCCCGGGGGCAGGCAGGTTTACCGGGCTGCGCGGACGGCAGTTAGCAGCTGGGCCTTGGTCATGGCGGACCGCCCTGGGATTTCAAGGCCCTGGGCCAGCTTGTAGAGCTGGTTGCGGGTCATTCCGTCCAGGGGGTCAGCTTCGTCGACCAGCAGGTTCTCAACGGCTAGCTTCTCTTCCGGGGCGGACGCCGGGGCGGCGGGGTCGTCAGCCAGGTTGGGGCTAGTGAAGACCTCTTCGTAGGTTTCTTCGGCGTTATCTGGCTCGTCCGCCTCTTCAGGGGCCAGGCCCTCGGACGCCCCTACCCCGGTGATAGTTTCGGGCAGGTCTAGCTCGGGCAGGGTTGAGTTCTCTTCAAAGGCGTCGATGTCTTCGGGGGTGACGGCCTCGGCGTCCAGGATGTCCTCGTAGGTGATAGGTTCTTCAGCGGGGGCGTCGACGGTAGCTAGAATCAGCTCTGCCTCACGCTGGGCTGCGCTCTTCTTGGCTTTTTTGTCAGTCTTCTTCGGCTCAGCTTTCTGGGCATTCTTAGGATCTGACTTCTTCGACTTTTTCTGGTCAGCCTTCTTTTCTGCCTGTGCCTTGTCGGCCCCCTTCTTGGTCTTGCCAGGGCGGGCGGCGGCGTCCTGGTCTTTCTTCTTGGCCTTTACGCTAGGCCGGTCAGCTTTTTGAGTGTCTTTTTTAGTTTTCTTTTGAGTGACCTTGTCGGGCTGGGGACGCGCACCGGCCGGGGTTTGACCCTTACCTTTACCCTTGTTTTTCTTCTGATTTTCCTTGTGATCTGCTTGCTGGGGCTTGTTGTCAGATATCTTTTGGTACGCCTTACCGACCAGCTCATACTTCTCCTCGAGTTTCTTCTGGGCTTTCGTGTGAGCCTTCTTCACGTCGTCGTGTTTCTTGAGGGCTTTCGTGTAGGCCTTGATGTAGCGTTCCTGGGCCTTGCCCGTGGAGCGCTTAAGTTCCTTGCTGAGTTCTGGCTTCTTACCCATGACGGTGCCTTTCGACGGCGGTGTTCTCGTATTATCTAGCCTAGTCCTCGGAATTCTTGTTAAGTAGCAGCGGCACGTTCCCTTGTCTTTGGACCGGAATGAGCCCAAAAATTGCCCATTTTTACCCCTTTTTTGAGCCCCATATGGTCCAAAGGGGGTGAGGGATGGACGCTCACGCTCTTAGCCGAACCGGCGTGACCCAGCTGACGGGGGCGCGTCCTGCCCCCTAAACTAAGGGGCATGAGTAACACCGGTATTGACACTAGCTTCCTCGACCCCGCCACCAACCCAGCCGACGACTTCTTCCGCCACGTCAACGGCACCTGGTACGACGCCCACGAAATTCCCGCCGACCGCTCCCGCGACGGCGGCATGTACTTCCTCCGCGACGCAGCCGAGGAACACGTCCGTGACATCGTCGAAAAATTTGCGGCCGACGAACCCACCTCCCGCATCGGCGCCCTCTACGCCTCCTTCATGAACACCGACAAGATCGAGCAGGACGGCATCGCTCCGCTCCTGGCCGAAGTTCAGCCCGTCCTCGACGCCGCAACCGCTGATGACCTCGTAGCTGTCATGTCCCAGCTTGATATTCACGGCCACGGCGGCCCCATCGGCTGGTACACCAGCATCGACGCCAAAAACCCCGACAAGTACGTCCTCTACCTCACCCAAACCGGCCTGGGCCTGCCCGACGAATCCTACTACCGCGAAGAAAAATACGCCGACCTGCGCGACGCCTACGTCGCCCACATCAGCCGCATGTTCGAGCTCACCGGCCTCGCCGAAAGCTTCGGCCTCGAACCTGCCGACGCCGCCCGCGCCGTCTTCGCCCACGAAACCGAACTGGCCTCCCATCACTGGGACAAGGTCAAATCCCGCGACGCTAACCTCCGCTATAACCCCGTTGCCGCCGCAGACCTGGATGACAAGTTCCCCGGCTTCCCCTTCACCACCTGGCTAGCAGGCATGGGTATTTCCACCGACAAGGCCGGCACCGTCGTCGTCAACCAGCCCTCCTACTTCGAAGCCGTCGCCCAGATGTGGACGTCCGCGCCCCTCTTCATCTGGAAGCTCTGGTACATCTGGCACATGGCCCACGCCCGCGCCCCCTACCTCACCGACGCAATCTCAGCCGAAAACTTCGACTTCTACGGCCGCACCCTCTCCGGCACCGAAGAGCAGCGCGACCGCTGGAAGCGCGGCGTCGGCCTGGTCGAAGGCTCCCTCGGCGAAGAACTGGGCAAGGAGTACGTCGCTGTCCACTTCCCGCCCACCCACAAGGCTGCCATGATGGAACTGGTCGAAGACCTACTCGAAGCCTACCGCCGCTCCATCACCACCCTGGACTGGATGACCGACGAAACCCGCGCCCGCGCCCTTGAAAAGCTGGGCCAGTTCGTCACCAAGATCGGCTACCCCGACAAGTGGCGCGACTACTCCACCCTGGAACTCACCGATGACCTCTTCGAAAACCTGCGCCGCTCAGGCCAGTTCGAGCACGAGTTCCAGGTTGCCCGTATCAACGAGCCCGTTGACAAGACCGAGTGGCTCATGACCCCGCAGACCGTCAACGCCTACTACATGCCCCCGGCCAACGAGATTGTCTTCCCCGCCGCAATTCTGCAGGCCCCCTACTTCGACGTGGACGCAGACGCCGCCGTCAACTACGGCGCTATCGGCGGCGTCATTGGCCACGAGATCGGCCACGGCTTCGACGACCAGGGCTCCAAGTACGACGGCACCGGCGCGCTCAACAACTGGTGGACGGACGCCGACCGCGAAGAGTTCTCCGCCCGCACCAAGGCCCTGGTGGAGCAGTACAACGGCTACACTCCCACCGGCCTGGACCCCGAGAAGTTCACCGTCAACGGCGAACTGACCCTAGGCGAAAACATCGGCGACCTGGGCGGCCTCTCCATCGCCCTTAAGGCCTACCAGATTTACCTGGAACGTCAGGGCCTCACCCTTGAGACCGCCCCCGTCCTCGACGGGCTCACCGCCACCCAGCGCGTCTTCATCTCCTGGGCTCAGGGCTGGCGAATGAAGACCCGCCCGCAGACCGCCGAAATGTTCCTGGCTATCGACCCCCACTCCCCCGAGGAGTTCCGCGTCAACGGCGTGGTCCGCAACATCGACGAGTTCTACACCGCCTTCGACGTACAACCCGACAACGCCCTCTACCTGGCACCGGAGGAGCGCGTGCGTATCTGGTAGGTGCAGGGGGCTTTCCCCGGAAGGCGACTGGCTGGATGGAGTGAGCGGGTGCGCCAGCACACGAGAGTGAACGGAATCCGCCGTCAGGCGGGGCATGAATCGAGGGAGCGCGCCAGCGCGAGCTCGAGAAGGTTAGTCGCCGGAGGGGAAAGCCCCTGCACCCTTAGTAGTATGTGTGTGCCCGAGCGCTAGGACATTGCGGGGACGTCCCAGAGGTTCAGCACGGTGCCGATGCCCTTACGGACGGCGTTGCGGTAGACCACGGTGCCCCAGGCGACGTCCTCAATGGGCATGCCGCCGACGGAGTAGACGGTGATTTTTTCTTCGTCGTCCTCGGGGGCGGGGTGGTTGAGGGCTTCGCCCATGTCGCGCAGTTCTTCTGGGGCCATGAGGCCGTTGTGGATGCGGTCGTTGAACTTGCAGCCGACGATGGAGACGTAGTTGTGGGACTTGCCAGGTTCGGTTTCTTCGGCCCAGGCGTCGTACATACCGGCGTTGTCGACGAGTTTACGCACGTCAGGTTCGAACATGCCCTCGTCGAGGTTGCAGGCGGCGGGCATGGCGAAGAAGGCTCCGGGCTTGACCCATTCGCGGCGGACGGTGGGGTAGGTTTCGGGGTCGCCCACGTGGATTGAGGTGCAGAAGGTGACGATGTCTGAGTCGCGCACAACTTCTTCGAGTTCTTCAACGGCGATGACGTTCATGCCGGGGTAGGTTTCTTCGGCCCAGCTGATGAAGGTATCGATGCCTTTTTGGGAGCGGCCGAGCACCTTGATGGTTTCGACGGTGGGGCGGGCTTCGATGAGGGCTGCGACGGTTGCTTTGGCGATGACGCCGGGGCCCAGCAGGCCGAGCACCTTTGCGTTTTTGGGGGCGAAGCGGCGGGCGCCGACGCCGGAGGCGCAGCCGGTGCGGTAGGCCGAGAGCAGATTGGCGCTCATGTAGGCGAGGGGGGCGCCGGAGGTCGCGTCATTGAGGGTGAGCATGAGAATGGAGCGGGGCAGGCCAATCTCGCGGTTGTCGATGTTAGAGGCGTAGGTTTTGACGCCCATGGTGCGGAAGGAGCCGCCCAGGTAGGCGGGCATGGCAACGTAGCGGCGGTCGGGGCCGTCGGCGGGCATGCCCTCGTGGGCGGGGTTGACGGGGAACTGTACCTTAGCGCCGTGGGATTCGCCGTTGTGGCCGGCCATGCGGTAGTCGCCGCGGGCGTGCAGGGCCAGGGCTTCTTCCATGGCGTCGGTGCAGGCGGCGACGTCTTCTACGCCCGCTGCAATCATGTCGGCTTCTGAGAGGTAGCGGAAGTCGATGCGGGGGAAGACGGGGTTGAGTTCGGGGTCAACGGCTGCGTTGAGGTAGGCGTCGTGTGAAGTCAAGCGGGGGATCTCCAACTGTGAGTGTTAAAAGTTCAGACGAATCAACATAACACTTTTGCCGGGTGCAGATAAATGAGTTTTTGGGCATACCTGGCAGGTAGTAGGGCCCTTTTCCGCATGCTTTCGCCGTGGAGCAGCTTAACCTGATAGACAGGTCATTGAAGAATTCATGCGATGTTAAGCAAGAGGCGGTAAGGTCGTCTCTGTATGCGTCTCACCACGGTGGGTAGTAGCCCACCCGCACCAGTCCCGAGGAGGCCCCGTGAACCCCACCCCCAGCGTTCTTTTTATTTGCCAGTCCAACAAGGGTAAGTCGCAGATGGCTGAGGCCCTGATGAACCTTCATGCGCAAGGACGCGTGCGCGCGACGTCTGCGGGTACCAAGGCTGCGGTGGGTAGTGCGGTGAACTCTGAGTCGGCCGCTTCACTGGCCGAAATTGGGGCCGATATGAGCACAGGTACCCCCAAGTTCGCATCCGCTGGGGATCTAGCTGCCGCAGACCGCATCGTTATTGTGGGGGCTGCTGCCCAGCTTGAAACCGATGACCCTGAGATCCTGGCTAAGACTGAGCGTTGGGAAACCGTAGAGCCCTCCCACCAGGGTATTGAGGGTGCAGAGCGTATGGCCCTGATTCGCGACGATATTGATCACCGCGTCAGGGCCCTGCTCGACGAACTCACCCGCTAGGGCTTTATTTCAGCACGGTGAGGGTCATGGGGTAGGTGAAAACTTCACCGCTATTGGCCTTCACCGCTGCAAGAATGTGCACAACAATCAGGGCTACCCATACCGCGATGAAGACGATCCAGGTAAATAGTCCTGCCAGCCCGAAGGTCGCAAATGTCAGCACCCAGGCGGCGGTATTGATGATCCAGAGGGTGAAGCTGAAGTTAAAGGCACCGGCAGCAGCCACACGCACAAAGGCGTACCCCGGCTTATCCTTGTAAATTGCCCAGAAAATTAGAGGGCCCACAAAGCTCGCGAAAGATGCGGTCAATACCAGGCCCAGCAGACCTGAGAGGTGGGCGAACGTAGCCAGGCTCTTAGCATCAGCCGGAATGACGTTGCCGTAGGCGTCGTAGGTTGGGGTAGAAAAGTTAGGCCCTGGCCCATTCTGATTGCCGTAGTTACCGTAGGGGTTCTGGTTCTGTTCAGTCATGGTTGTATCTCCTTCGTCGTCAGTGTTCTACTTTTCACTGTAGTCAACAGACGGGCTCAAGTGGGTATAGGCAGATACATGCGTATGCGAGTTCATACTCTGGGTGGAGAGTTAACCGGTGCGTTACGTCCTAACGGTAAGACCGGGGCATGCCGGGCAGTAGCATAGAGTCATGCGCGATTTACAGGCTCACATCATTGAAGAACTGGGCGTGAAGCCCTCCATCGACCCGGCTGAGGAGGTGCGCAAGCGCGTCCAATTCCTCGTGGACTATCTCAAAGCCACCGGCACCCGCGGTTTTGTGCTTGGCATTTCGGGCGGGCTGGATTCTACCCTGGCCGGACGCCTGTGCCAGCTGGCTGTGGAGCAGCTGGAGCTAGAGGGTGTTGAGGCTGAGTTTATTGCCGTCCGCCTACCCTACAAGGTGCAGGCCGACGAGGACGACGCCCAGGCTGCCCTGCGCTTCATCATGCCCCAGCAGACCGTCACCTATAACATCGCAGAGGCTGTTGACGGCTTTGAGTCCGCTTTTACTACCGCGACCGGCCGCCCCATTGCTGACTTCAACAAGGGCAACGTGAAGGCCCGTGCCCGCATGATTGCCCAGTACGCCCTGGCGGGTGAGAAGAACCTGCTGGTGGTCGGCACCGATCACGGCGCTGAGGCTGTCACCGGCTTCTTTACCAAGTTCGGTGATGGTGGAGCTGACATCATGCCTCTCTTCGGTCTGAATAAGCGCCAGAACCGGGCCCTGCTCAAGGTGCTAGGGGCTGATACCCGCCTGTGGGAGAAGGTACCCACAGCCGACCTGCTCGACGGTAAGCCCGGCCGCACCGACGAGGACGAGCTGGGCGTCACCTACGACCAGATTGACGACTACCTCGAAGGCAAGGACATCGACCCGGCGGCAGCAGAAAACATCGAAGGTAGGTTCTTGCGGTCGCGCCACAAGCGCACCACCCCGGTCACGATTTTTGATTCCTGGTATAGGCAGTAAAAACGGCCAGGTGCACCAGGCAGGCGATTGCCAGGCCCAAGGCTAGGCCGCCGACCACGTCGGTAGCCCAGTGCACCCCCACATAGATACGGGAAAACCCGATGGTCACCGCGAGGACGCCGAGCCCTACTCCCAGAGCACGGCGTCCTCGCTGCATCAGGGCGGGGTAGGCGGTGAGGAAGAGGGCAGCGCAGAAGGCAGCGGTGCTGGTGGAATGCCCCGACGGGAACGAGAAGGTCAGCTCCTCAACGAGGCGGTGCGTGAGGGAGGGACGCGGACGGTCCACAAGGTTTTTGATGAGGGTGACGGTGAGCGGGGCCAGGATCATGGTTACGCCCAGGGTCGCCAGGGGCCAGGCAGAGCGGTAGCGCCAGATGAAGAACCCCAGAGCCACCAGCACATAAATCGTCATGGGCAGGGTGTTGAAGGCCTGGGTGAGCACCGAGAAAAAGGCATCGAGCGCACCCGTGCGCCAGGTCAGCGACGCCTGCCAGACGGCGTTATCCACAAGGTTAGTGAGGGACTGCGCGTTGACCAGCCACATTGCCACAAAAACCAGAAAGCCCGTGAGGCTGGCACGAGCCAGACGGGCCCGGAGCCCCGCCAACTCGCCGGGGGCAGGTGCGGGCGCGGGGGCGTCCTTGCTCGCAGCGGGCGGACGGACGCGCACCCCACCGGTACGGGGCGATTCGGGGATGTGGTTCACGGCTACCTCTCTTCACGGGGGCACCTCTAGATTACCGGCTCACCCCGGACCGTCCAGTCTAGCTGCCTGCTTGCTAGAGAGCCGGGCAAGTAAGCTGGTGCTATGTCTGATACACCCAAAGAGTTTTATCTCGATAAATCCGACCCGGCAGCCTGGGCAGCCTTTGGTGCACTGAGCAAGCAGGCAGGCGAGTCAGCCCGCGCAGCGGGCCTTGATGACCAGCTCATCGAACTGGTCTGCCTGCGTATCTCGCAGATTAACGGCTGCGCCTACTGCCTGAAGGTGCACACAAAGCGAGCCATCAAGGCGGGTCTGAGCGAGAACCGTCGGGCCCTGGTGAGCGTCTGGGAGGAAAGCAGCGAATACAGCCTCACTGAAAAGGCGGCGCTCTTCCTGGCTGAAACCGTTACCAAGCTCCCCTGCCCCGAGGACCGCGACTTTGCCCGCACCTACGCCCGGGGTGTGCTCACTGACGAGCAGTACAGTGCCGTGCAGTGGCTAGCGATTTCTATGAACGCAGCTAACCGGATTTCGATTATGTCGCAGCACCCGGCCTAGCCACCCACCCGGGAATACCTGAACGGGAACACGGTTGAAGTAGGTAGACCCAACGAAAGGACTTCCCTATGAACGCAACCCTTGAGAACCCGCGTGTTGCTGAGCGCGACGAGGACGGCCGCGGCGCCTACGAAATCTTTGCCGACAGCTCCGGCAGCCCGGTTGGCTTCACCCAGTTCTTCACCTACACCGAAGGCGGGGTCAACCAGCGTATCTTCCCCCACACGGTGGTGAAGGAAGAATTCGGCGGGCACGGGCTGGCATCCAAGCTCGTCAAAAGCGCCCTCGACCAGGCCATTGAAGCCGGGTACGAACCGGTCATTGTCTGCCCTTACATCAAGAGCTGGGTGGAGAAGCACCCCGACTACGCCGATAAGACCCGCAAGCCCGAACCTGCCCACCTGCGCTTTTTAGCGAAGGCAGTGCGTGGCTAAGACGCCTTCACTCAGCCTAAACATTTACGTAGAAGCGACGAAGGTTCACAGCGAAGCTGCTGGCTCGGGGCTGGCGTGAATCGCTGGTGATGAGCACCGAGATTCCGAGCGTGCGAGGAAAATAAATCTCGGTGCGAATCTGGCGAGCTTGCGAGCCAGCTAGCGAACCAGCGAGAGGGTCGGCAGCGAGCGTGAACCTTCGTCGCTTCTTTCCGTGTTAGACCCGGTAGAACCCCTCAATCGCGCGGGTCAGGTGGGCCATGTCGGCTACGGTGGTGAGTTCGCGGGCTGAGTGCATGGAGAGCAGGCCGACGCCGACATCCACGGTGCGCATACCCAGGCGGGTGGCGGTGATGGGGCCGATGGTGGAGCCGCAGGGCACGTTGTTGTTGGAGACGAACTCCTGGTAGGGCACCTTGGCCAGGGCGCAGGCCTGGGCGAAGATTCCGGCGCCGACGGCGTCGGTGGCGTAGCGCTGGTTGGCGTTGATTTTGAGCAGGGGCCCGCCGCCGGGCACGGGGCGGACGGTCGGGTCGTGGTGCCCGGCGTAGTTGGGGTGCACCAGGTGGCCAGCGTCCGAGGAGAGGCAGACCGACTCAGAGATAGAGCGGCGGTAGGCTTCGGCGGACTCGCCGCGGGCTTCGGAGAGCCGAACCAGGACGTCCTCAAGGAAGGGTCCGGCAGCCCCGGAGCGCGATTCTGAGCCGATTTCTTCGTGGTCAAAGGCGGCGAGCACGGCGGTCTGGGCTGACTTTACCCCGGCCTCGGCGTAGCGGATGAGGGCGGTGAGGCCGGCGTGGACGGAGCTGAGGTTGTCCAGGCGACCTGATGCAAAGAGCTCGTTGTTTTCGCCGAAGACGCGGGGTTCGGCGGAGTCGGCGAACATGAGGTCGTAGCCCACAATGGTTTCGGGGTCGATGGGCCCGCCATCGGCACGTTCGGCCAGGTAGGCGAGCACGTCGCCGGTGGAGTCGCCGAAGCCCCAGACGGGGTAGAGGTTGCCCTGCTTATCGAGTTTGAGGCCCTCGTTGGCGGCGCGGTCCAGGTGGATGGCGAGCTGGGGGACGCGGGCGATTGGCCCGGTGGCGACCAGGCGGGTTTCGAGTGCCCCGTCGACCAGGACGGTGAGGCGCCCGGCCAGGCGCAGTTCGCGGTCGAGCCAGGAGTTGAGGAGGGGCCCGCCGTAGACTTCGACCCCCACCTGGTTCCAGGTCAGGGTGCGTACGGAGGACTTGGGCTTGACCTTGAAGCCCGGGGAGTCGGTGTGGGCGCCCAGCACCCGGTAGCTTTCGTGGGCTTCGGTGCCCACCCAGGCGATGATGGCCCCGTCGCGCACCACAAAGTGCTTGCCGGTCGCAGCTGTGCTACCCCAGGCGTCCTGCTCGCTCAGCTCTGTGAAACCGGCAGCGGTCAGGCGGCGGGCGGCCTCGGCCGCCGCGTGGAAGGAGGTGGGGGACGCGGTGACGAAGGCGGCTAAATCATCAATGTTGGTTCGGGCATCGAAGGTCTGTGAAAGAGTCATAGACCACATTTTACCGGACAGGTTGCGGCTCTTCAGGGTGGCCTTCCTTGACCCAGACCAGGGCTGGGCGGGCGCGTTCCAGCCCGCGACGGTTCGCCGCCCAGATAACGACCAGCACGAACAGGCCGTTCGACACCAGCGACGAGATAAACATGCCCACGGTGGAACCTTCCTGCAGGAAGGGATCGGCCATGCCCAGCACACCGAAGCTCATGGCCAGCAGGTTGTTGACCACGTGCAGGGCAATCGCCGCTTCGAGCCCGCCGGTACGCCAGGTAATGTACCCGGCGGCAAGACCCATGACCAGTACAGAGAGCTGCCCCCACAGGTCGTAGAGGTGCCCCAGCATAAAGAGCGGGGCCGGAATCACAATGGCCCAGGCGGGGTGTTTCAGCCAGCGGCCGATGGTCTGCATGAGATAACCGCGGAAGACCAGTTCTTCAGCGTAAGCCTGCACCGGCACCACCAGGGCGATAGCGACCAGCATAGCGATGAGGCCGCTCACCGGCAGGGTCGTGCTGGGAACGTAGCGGGCCCCCAGAGCCGTATCAAAGGCGAGGGGCAGGGCCACAATGAGCAGGGCTGCTATCCCAAAGCAGGTAGCCAGCCAGCCCCAGCGCATACGCCCGGCGACCGAGTGAATCAGGCCCCAGGGCTTAGGCCCCAGAATCAGGCGGGCAAGCCAGAGGGCAGGGAACATGAGGGCTACAGACCCGAAGAGAAAGACGAACGTGGCGGGGCTCCGCAGGGCCTCTTGTTCAAGGATTCCCGGGCTCGCAGCGAGGATGAGGTAGCTGGGGTCAGCGGGCAGAGCGGGGTCAAGGCCCAGCAGGAGCACGAAGAAGAAGGCAACAACCAGCAGCAGGGAGAGCACCAGGTAGAGAGGCACCCCGATGACGGCTTCAACCAGGGGCTTCCACCAGGCACCTTTAGGGTCGGCGTGGGAAAGCCGGTGGTAGCCCAGACTCTGCTTCTCTTGCCGATAGCCGGGGCGCCAGCCGACCGGCGGCAGGGGCACCGGGTTCGGGTGGGTTGCTAGCGGGTGGGCGGACGCCGGCCCGTAGTCCGGTGCCACAGTCTGCGGTGGGTTGGGGGCGGGTGTCTGCCAGGGAATACGGGGGTCGTTGGGTGTGCTCATGCCTCTACCCTACAGGGCAGGTTTACAGAGAAAACCGAGGAAGGGCTTTCTTACACAGGTCTAACGCTCGAGAATTTTAAGCAACCGGTTAAGCGATTCAACTGACTCAGCATCTGAAGACGCACTCAACGAACCCTGAATTCCTTTTTTTAGTCGATATTTTTGTTTACCGCTTAACCCAACTATGCGTCTTCGCTCCGTTACACTGAGAACTTTACTCAGCAGAGCTATATCTGCAAGGTGACGGCTTTTATCAGTATCCCCATTATTCAAAAGTGCAGAGCATTTCCCATATAAAGCTCCTAATGCTGTCGGGCGGTTAACGGTGCCTTGACGCTCGTTCACCTGCACCAGCACCTTTTCGACATCAAATAAAACGAATTGGGCTCCCCGCGTGGGCAAAAGCTTGCCAAATCCCGGGTAGTTCCACGATAGCGTCCTCAAGCTCAACCCAGAGGGAACAAGAACATCAATCTGAGCTCGGCCTCGCACCCACCGATGGTTCTGCCCGCTTGCGTTATGTCCATCTACAGAAAAACCAACCCGGTCAAGAGCCTCATAAAACTCGGAGACATTTGCACGACGGGCTCTTACATCAAGCACAACGTCGATGTCGTTTGTTGCCCGCGCGCCAAGGTGCCGCCTTTCTTCAAGAAGAAGTCTCATGAGACTTCCACCGGTTATCGCCCACCCATCTGGCATTTGGAGGGCAATATCAAAGAGAGCCCACCAGGTCTCTTTTTCAGCTTCACTAAGAGCATTGATTTTAACGACGTTAGTCTCCATGGCCGAGTCCTTGTTGCATTACTTGCGCAAAAAGTTCCCGCGCACGAGTTTGTGAACGAGGAGTAGCATCCTCATAGAGATCAGCGGCAATATGCAGACGTGAGATGTTCTTAGGTACATCCCCTACTCTAAGCCGTACATTATGGTGTGCTTTCGTTGCTGGAGATAGAGAGTAGAAAAGTACGATATCTTCTAGCTGTTCCCTGGATACGTAGGCATCAACGAGAGTTCCGTTTATTCCTGCTAGCGGGTTACTAACGCCGGTGAGCTGTGAAGCAAGCTCTTGAGAAAGTTCAGCAATCTCCTGGTGGGAGAGCAAGAAGTACTGCACATCGAGATCTGTTCTACGAGCAAAACCAAGAAAACGGCTAAAGCCTTCTACTTTTAGCTGCTGAAGTCTTTGTTTAGCCCGGTGCTTGCGCTGAGGTGGAAGTTCTGGGGAAAAATTGTCAGCAATAAGAGCTAAGTCGTTAAAAGCCCGAGTTGAGAGGGGGCGACCAGCAGATAACTTTTCAGCAGGTGAGGGATCTTCTTCGATAACCCACTGATTTCCAAATTTATGTGCCTTTATCAGCCCACGCTGAGCTTTGGATCGCACTGCTCTGGGGGTTATGCCTGCTTTTTGGGAGTAAGCTTCAACGGTTATCATTTCATAATTGTACCGAAGCCGGCATAGTTATGAAATATCTCTCTCCGTTTAGGTTCCGCTTTCAAAGCGTTAAACCGCCTTACTCCCCTAAATTTCAGGCGTCCTTATGAAAACTTGCACGTCACACGGCCTTGAGGGCAGAAAACTAGCTGGCGAGCGCCCGCCGGTAGCGCACCGCAACCGCGACCCAGAGCAGCACCGCTGCGGTGAGGCAGATGATGGGGGCAGAGGACGCTGCCAGGGCGGCCTGGCTGAGCTCGTCGAGGTTGTGGGTGGTGGGGTCCAGGCGAATGCCAATGCGCATGGGCCCGTAGATGAGCCCGGCGAAGCCGATGATCGTTAGGGCACCGGCCAGTAGGCGAACCGCGCGGGGGGCGAGGGCGAAGAAGGTGGGGAAAGCATCCAGCCAGAAGGCGGCAATCAGCAGGGGTAGCCAGATGTTGTGGTGGGACCAAGAAATGGGCGACATGGCCATCATGAGAAACCCGTTGAGGGCTATCTGGGAGAGCACCATGCCGTGGCGGTGCAGCACCGGAATGAGGTAGGCTACGCCCACCAGCAGGGCCAGAATAAGGCCGTAGCGCAACGCCGAGAGCAGCGGCCCTTCAGCAAGTCCCAGGTGCAGAAGCCAGCCCAGGGTGGAGATGTTATCGACATAGGCGATGTTGCCCACGCGGGAGGGGTCTGAGATGGCGAAGAACCAGAATTCGCGGGCGGTGGCGGGCATGAAGATGAACCCTGCCGCGACCGTGGCTGCGAAGGTGACGCCCAGGGTAAGCACCCCCTTGATGTCCCGGCGCATGAGCAGGATTAGGCCGAAGGCCAGCGGGGTGAGTTTGATACCGCCAGCGATACCGATGAGCACGCCGCGGGGCACCCGGGTGGCTGGGCGGAGCAGGTCGATGAGCACCAGCAGCAGGATTAGGGCGTTGATTTGGGCTAGGCCAATACCGCGGTCCCAGGGGCTAAACATGGTGATGCAGGTAGCCATCACTACAACCGTCGAGCGGCTACCCAGCAGAGCCTCGCCGGGTACGGTGATTCCGCGAGCGCGCGCGTGGTTAAGAATCAGCACCGAGATCCAGAGGGCTGCCAGGACGGCCAGGAGGGTCATAGCCCCGGCACCGGCCCATAGGGGCAGGAAAGCGAAGGGGGCGAAGACCATGACCGCAAAGGGCGGGTAGGTGAAGGGCAGGGTGATGGGCTGCCCGTCTTCGAGGTAGTAGTTGTAGAGGGTCTTGCCGGGGTAGAGGTCGCCGAAGACTACGCCTGCGCCGGTGCGGTAAACCTCGAAGTCTTGGCCGTTGAGGATCATGGAGTGGCGGATGTGCCACTGCATGACCGCTAGGAAGAAGATGCCGGTGAGGGCCGGCCAGATGATGTGCCGGGCGGGCAGGCGGGTAGTGAGGCTGAAGAGGGGCACCTGGGGCTACTTTTCGGTGGGGGCTGCGGCGTCCTGATCTGCAGTTTTGCGGACGGCTACCAGGTTGGTGCCGCGCTTAGTTTTGGCGCGGCCGGGTAGGCGTTTGGCAGGACGTTCCTCGGCGGCTTTCTTGGGCAGAGCGGCGATGCGCAGGGCGAGTTCGAGAACGAGCAGGCCGAGGGCTGCGTAGAAGACGTAGTAGGAGGGGTAGAAGTAATAGAGGCTGGCGCTCCACCCGGCGATGGTGGCGCCCAGGGCTACGACGGCGAGGGCGGCGATGATGATGTGGGCGAGGGGGAAGGCGCCGTTGTTTTCTTTGTTGCGCCAGGTGATGTAGATGGCCATGAGCGCAAAGAGTACGGGGAAGAAGATTTGACCGGAGAGGGCCATGGTGTCTTCGGTGTAGCGGAAGATACCGAGGGCCTGGACGATGGCGGTGGCGGCAAGGATGAGGGAGGCAGGCAGTGTTTTCACGGGAAACCAGTCTACCGGCTAGGCGGTGATGAAGTAGGTGATGGCGCAGATAGTGAAGATGGTGCCGGTGGTGAGGGCTGCGGCGAGTTCGATGAGGATGCCGATGCCCATTGATTTGAGGGCGGCCAGGGTGCTGCGTGCTGAGGTGGCGATATCGCCCTGGCTGCGCACGGTTTCGCTGAGCAGCAGGGCTACCGCGAAGCCGACGAAGAGGCCGACGACGGGGATCACGAACATGCCGATTACCGCGCCGAGCACGCCCCAGAGAATAGAGCGGTTAGGAATGGCTCGCTGTTTGAGGGTCTTGCCGGTGAGTAGGGCCTGGGCGGCCATGCCCGCAATCATGATGGGAAGGCCTAGGCCGAGGAGCCACCAGCCTTCCGGCCCGCGCAGGGTAAGCCCCCAGAGCAGCACACCGCCGAGCACGGCGAAGGAGCCGGGCAGGATGGGGTAGACGATACCGACAATACCGACGGCAATGAGGACGACGGCGATAAGGGTCATCACGATAGCTAGGGTCATACTGTTCAGTTTACCGGTGCGGTTACTGGCAAGCATTGGGCATGCCGAAGCCTATTGGCCGGGGCTGGCGTGAATTGCGACGAGCCCCCAGGCGAGGAGCAAGAGGGTCGATAGGCAGAGGTATGCCCAATGCTTAGCTATCTCATCGTAAAACCACACTGATATAATCAGCATTACACATACAAGTTTTGGAGTAGAGATGCCAGATAAGGACGCCGCCCCCCGCCCCGGTTACCGCGAGCAGCTGACCCTGGGGACGCGTCCGCTCGATGCCCCCGGCGCACCTATCACCGACCGGCAGGCCCGCGATATCGCCACCGGCCGCCGCACCTGGCACCGCAGGGCTTCTAAGCCGGTGTCCCTGTGGATGTTCGCCCTGTTCATTGTGCTCATGACCCACCGGTGGGTTCCAGAGTCTCTTTGGCTGATGGTTCACATGGTCACCCTGGGTCTCATCACCAACTCGATTCTGGTGTGGTCCCAGCATTTCACCGAGGCCCTGCTCAAGCACAAGCTCCCCGACACCGCTCGACCGGTGCAGCTGGCCCGTATCTATGCCCTCAACGCCTCGATGGTGGTGCTGATGGTGGGTGTGGTCTTTTCTCTCTACCCGCTGACGGCGCTCGGATCGGTGGGCGTGGGCGCTGCGGTGACCTGGCACGGGGTTGCCCTGCTACAGCAGATGCGTGCTGCCCTACCTGCCCGCTTTGGGGTGACGATTCGCTATTACATTGCGGCCTCCTGGCTTCTGCCGGTGGGTGCTACTTTTGGTGCCCTGCTGGCCTATGACGGGTTGAGTGCCACCTGGCACGGTCGTCTTTTGCTGGCCCACGAGGCTATCAATGTGCTGGGCTTTGTGGGTATCACGGTGGTGGGTACCCTGATGACCCTCTGGCCTACCATGCTGCGCACGGTTATGGTGCCGGACGCCGTTGCCCGCTCTACCCGCGCCCTGGCAGGTCTGTGTACGGGGCTGGGGCTCACCGTGGCAGGTGCCCTTATCGGCCTTACCTGGCTGGCCGTTGCCGGTCTGCTTCTCTACGCAGCCGCCCTGGCGCTCGTCCTTACCCTGATGGTGCGCACCACCACCGCCAAGAAACCCTCCGACTACGCCACCTTCTCAGTAGCCGCCGGTATGATCTGGCTGACCGTCGGCGTCCTCTTCTCCGCCTACCTGGTGGCAACCTCCCCCTTTGACTCCCTGACCCTGCGCCCGGTCACCCCCATGTTTGTTGCCGGTTTTCTAGCCCAAACCCTGCTGGGTGCCATGACCTGCCTACTGCCTGCCCGTATGGGCGGCGGCCCCAAGGCCGTCCGCGCCGCCAACAAGGAGTTCAACCGTTTCGCGGCGGGCCGCACCGTCATGGTCAACCTCTCCCTGCTCATCTTCATCCTGCCGGTTGCTCTCACCGGCTCTTGGGTGCGCACCGGCGTCTCCCTGCTCGGAGCCTTTACCCTCTTCGCCTTCATCCCCCTCATGATGCGCGGGGTGCGGGCCTCCGTCAGTGCGCGCAAGGCCATGATTCAGGCCCGGGCCCGCGGCGAGGCCCCCACCCCCGACCCCGAGGCACTCACACCGACTCCCGTACCCCACCTGCGTAATGCCCTCATCGGTGCCCTGGCTGTGGCTCTGATCGTAGCCTTAGGGGTCGCGGTTGACCCGGCGGCACGCGCACGACTTGCCGCGCCATCGTCCGCCGGGAGTGCCACCGGCCAGACCACCACCCTGGCCGTCGAAGCCACCGCCGACATGCGCTTTACCCCCGACACCGCAGAGGTACCGGCAGGCAACCGCCTGGTCATTGAGGTCACCAACACCGACACCAAGAACGCCCACGACCTCACCTTCTCCAACGGAGCCACCACCGGCCGCATCGACCCCGGGGCAACCAAGAGCGTGGACGTCGGCATCATCACCGGTGACCTAGAGGGCTGGTGCTCGGTTGTCGGGCACAAGGCTATGGGCATGACCTTCACGGTGGTAGCAAGCGGGGCGGACGCCGCCCAGGCGGGCACCAGCGCCGCCGACAGTTCAGCCCACGCCGGGCACAGCACCGGCGGGGTGACCGACTCGGTACTAGCCCCCACCGATATTGACCTGCAGGGCGATATCTCTGAAAGCTACCAGACCCGCGACGCCACCCTGGCTCCCGTAGCCGACGGTGAAAGCATCGACGGTCGCACCGTGCACCGCCAGACCCTGGATGTGCAGGAGCTCCCCCGTGAAATCGCCCCCGGGGTCAATCTCAACGCCTGGACCTTCAACGGCTCCTACATGGGCCCCACCCTGCGCGGGCGCGTGGGTGATATTTTTGAAATTACACTCGTCAACAACGGGAGCATGGGGCACTCGGTAGACTTCCACGCCGGAACCGTCTCCCCCGACGAAGTTATGCGCACCATCGCCCCCGGTGAATCTCTCACCTACCGTTTTGAAGCCGTGCGCTCGGGTATCTGGCTCTACCACTGCTCCACCATGCCCATGAGTACCCACCTGGCAACGGGCATGTTTGGGGCGGTCATCATCGACCCCGCCGACCTGCCCCAGGTCGACCGCGAATACCTGCTGGTGCAGTCAGAGGTAGCCCTCACCGAAACCACGAGCACCCAAACGTCCACCACCGACCCGGGCGAGGGCGTCCTCACCGACATCTCCCCCGAAGGCCTCGCCGCTGGCACCCCCACCCTCACCCTCTTCAACGGCCACGCCACCCAGTACCTACGCGACCCGCTCACCGCCCGCGTCGGCGAGCGCGTGCGCATCTGGGTGCTCAATGCCGGGCCCAACGGGGAGCTGAGCTTCCATGTGGTGGGTAGCCAGTTCGACACGGTCTACAAGGAAGGCGGCTACCTACTACAGGACGGCGTAGACGCATTTGGTTCCAGCGGGGGCGGCGCCCAAGCCCTCGACCTTTCAGCCGCCCAGGGCGGCTTCGTCGAAATGGTCTTTGCCGAACCGGGCACCTACACCTTCGTCAACCACAACTTTGCCGCCGCCGAACGCGGGGCCCGCGGGCAGATTGTCGTCACCGGAGAATAAGAAAAGCGCGCCTGTGCGGGCAAGAAAGTTTTCCAGTAGTCTTGACCTGATGACAAGTGAACGCACCAAGCCCAACCTCGCCCTGCGCATCGGCGCGGGGCTGGTCGCGCACTGGCAGATTGTGGCATCGGCGGTGCTGATGTCGGCCGGTGTCGTGGGGCTTTCTGCTACCTACGAGGACTACTGCGGGCAGACCGACCTGACCTACGCCCCCACAGAACTGCGGGACGACATTGAAGCTGCCGCCCAGGTTTCCGGTTTCCGCGCAGGCGTGCTGGCAGCCCAGCTCGAAACCGAATCAGGCTGGGTCACCACCGCCCAGTCCCACGCAGGCGCTCACGGTCTAGCCCAGTTCACCCAAGACACCTGGGACATCTGGGGCGAGGGCGATATCAACAGCCCCGAAGACTCCATCGCCGCCCAGGGTCGCTACCTGGCCTACCTTTCGGAGCGCCTAGCCCCCTATGCCTCGGCTGAAACTTCGCTTCAGGATATTGTTCTAGCTGGCTACAACGCCGGGCCCGGTGCAGTCGAGGAATTTGGCGGCATCCCACCCTACTTTGAGACCCAAAACTACGTGGTCAAAATTGACGAGCTCGCCGCCACTAAATACGCGGTGACCTGCGCACCCGACCCCAGCTTCAAGCAGGCTACCCTGGTGCGCTAGGGGAGCCGTAAAATAAACATCTGTTATACATGTTTTGGCTTCTGTGGGCGATAATGGGAAAACCTAACCATTAAGGAGATTCCCGTGACCGCTTCGTCCGTTCCCTCAGATCAGCTCTTCCCGCAGGGCAAGCCCGCCCCTGCCGGTTCTTTCACCGGCCAAGCATATATGCACCCGCTGGCACCCAGCAGCCAGCTCCAGTCGCTAGCCGTTACCTTCGAGGCTGAAGCCCGCACCAACTGGCACACCCACGACGTCGGCCAGCTTATTGTGGTGACCTCCGGCATCTGCATTTACCAGCTCGAAGGCCAGGAACCCCAGACCCTCACACCCGGTGAGGCCTTCTTCTTTGAACCGGGCGTCAACCACTGGCACGGAGCCACCAGCGACGGGCCCATGACCCACATCGCCGTCACCCCCTTCAACGAGGAGGGCGAATTCGTTAACTGGGGCGAACCCGTCGACGAGGCCACCTACACCGGCTAGCACCCCGGGAGGTTCACCCGCAGTTAAGCATAAAACCCCGCAGTTAAGTGCGGGGTTTTACGCTTAAGTACGGGGTTATACGGACGTTGGTGATGAGACAGCGCGCCGTCAGATTGCGGACGCCGCCGCACTCACCTACCTCACGACAACCTTCACCGAGGAATAACCTGCCACCGGGAACTGAGCATTCACGGTAGACTCCACCGTGATTGACTCCGTCGCTGCAAGCAACTCTTCAACCAGTACGCGCAGCTCCAACCGAGCTAGAGGAGCCCCGGGGCACACGTGAATTCCCGCGCCATAGGTCAGGTTCATCGACTGATCGCGATCAGGGCGGTAGTCCAGGGCATCCTCAAAAGCGTCCTCATCACGGTTAGCCGATGTCCAGTTGATGGTCACCGGGCATCCAGCAGGAATCGTACGACCGCCGACTTCAACATCGGCAGTTGTTACACGGCGGTTAGCAACGAGGGGATCTTGCAAACGCAAGATCTCTTCCACCGCGTGACCAATATATTCGGGATGCTGCCGCAAGCGGTCAGCCTCACACTGGTGCTCGCCCAAAAAGTTCACGATGACTCCCACGATAGCTGAAACCGTTGACAGCTCCCCGACCGTCCAGTTTCGAATGAGAGAGACAATTTCTTCATCCGTCATGACGCGAGGTTCCTGCCCCGGCAACTCCACACGATCGTGCAGGAGCTCGGCGGTGACGTCCTGAAGCGCAGGGTTCATCCGCCGTTCATCCAGAAGAGTCCGAATATAGCCGTCAAATTCCACGGCAACCGAGGCAATCTCAGCCCGGTCACGCTTGAGGGTGGCCGACCGATTCTTGTTCATCCAGGCAATCAGAGCTTCTTCAAGACTCTCTGGCCACCCCATAAAAGCATTTTGCACGCGCATGGCGTAGCGGGTGGCGAACTCCCCCATGATGTCAACCGTCTCACCACGAGGAGTATCACGAACAAGCTGCCGCACCACTTCACGAATCTGCGGCTCAAAAGCCTGCATACGCTCTGGGGTGAAGTACTTATCGTTGATAGCCCTGAAAGCAGTGTGTTCAGGTGCGTCCATTCCGTTGGGAACCGCTATATGGCGGGTCGATACCCGGTTAGAGAACAGTTCAGGATGTTCAAGGGCATACCGGACATCTTCATTTTTGAAGAGGGTATAGCCCATGAATTCATCGTGAGCGACAGGGCACCGGGTACGCATGGAATCGTAGGCTGCAATCTGGTCTTCTTGCACCTCAGGTGAGCGGGAGTTCCAGTCATAGTATGTTTCTTCAGTTTGTTGAGTCATTAGTCTCCCCTTCACAGCGGTAATTAGCATTAGATATGCAATATATTTCTATTTCGAAACTATCAGACCTACGCAGAAAACACACCCGCCACCTTCGTATACTTGGCCACACCAGCTAACCCGCAGGCCTTAAACAAGGACGCCGCCACCCGCTTTCCTGCCTCAGGGCAGGGGCGCGGGTGGCGGCGTCCTTACTCAAAAGCCCTACCGGGGAAGCCTAGCGCTTCTGGTAGAGAGCCTTCTTCTGGAACTTGGGGTCAGAGGTGACCAGCATGCCCAGGGAGCGGAAGATGCCCTCGTCCACCGAACCCAAAATGGTGGTGGTGTGCACGTCAGCGCCACGCAGGTTCTTAATCTGCTCAAGGGCAGCGCGGGCATCCTCGTCGTGGGCCGCAGAGGTTGAGAGGGCAATCAGCACCTCGTCGGTGTGCAGGCGGGGGTTCTGGCTACCCAGGTGCAGGGTCTTCAGGCGCTGGATGGGTTCCAGGGCCTCGTTGGACAGCAGGTGCTTGTTGTCGTCCAGGCCAGCCAGGTGCTTGAGGGCGTTGAGCAGGGCAACAGCCGAGCAGCCGAGCAGGTCGGTGGTTTTACCGGTGATGATGGTTCCATCTGCCAGCTCGATCGCCGCACCGGGGGCACCGGTGGTTTCTTCCCGCAGACGGGCGGGGGTGACAACCGGGCGGTCGGTTTCCTTAATACCGGCCTTAGCCATAACCACGGCAGCGCGGTCTGACTGGGTAGAATCCAGGCCGCCGCGGGCCTCGTCCACCAGGGCCTTGAAGTAACGGCGGATAATCTCCTGCTCAGAAGCGTACCGGCAGGCGGCGTCATCGGTGATGCAGTTACCGGCCATGTTCACGCCCATGTCGGTGGGTGATTGGTAGGGGGTGGTGCCGGTCATCTTCTGCAGCAGCACCTTGAGCAGGGGGAAGGCCTCAACGTCGCGGTTGTAGTTGACGGTGGACTCGCCGTAAGCGGTCAGGTGGAAGTGGTCGATGACGTTAGCGTCATCCAGGTCAACCGTGGCTGCTTCGTAGGCCAGGTTGACGGGGTGCTCTAGGGGCAGGTTCCAGATAGGGAAGGTCTCGAACTTGGCATAGCCTGCCTTCACACCGCGCTTGTTCTCGTGATAGACCTGCGACAGGGCGGTTGCCAGCTTGCCGGAACCAGGGCCGGGGGCGGTAACGACCACCAGGTCGCGGGTGGTTTCGGCGAACTCGTTGCGGCCCAGGCCATCCTCGCTCACGATCAGGTCGGTGTTGGTGGGGTAGCCGGGAATGACGCGGTGACGCGAAACCTTCAGACCCAGGCGCTCCAGGCGCTGCTTGAAGGCAACAGCCTTGGCGTTGTCGTCCTCCATCTGGGTAAGCACCACGTGCTCCACCAGAAAGCCGCGGTCGCGGAAGACATCGACCAGGCGCAGCACGTCGTCCTCGTAGGTGATGCCCAGGTCAGCACGGATTTTGTTGCGCTGCAGGTCTTTGGCGTTGAGGCAGATAAGAATTTCTACCTCATCGCGGATTTGCTCCAACATCGCAATCTTGTTGTCGGGTGTGAAGCCGGGCAGCACACGGGAGGCGTGCATGTCGTCAAAGAGTTTGCCACCCATTTCGAGGTAGAGCTTGCCGCCTATTTCTTCGCGGCGCTCCTGGATGTGTCGAGACTGCATCTCGATGTACTTCTCACGGTCAAAACCAATTTTGTTCACCATGGAATTCAAGCCTATCAAGACCATGGGTGCGAGCGCCCGCGTCCCGACCGCGTGGCGGCGGTGAGGGCGGGCACGTACAGTACCCCGGTGGAATTTACTGCACGCTTTCTCTAGCTGTGGGTCAGTTGGTTAACTCTCTGATTTGATAGGCCGAGCAGCTTTGCCGTTTCTTTTTGGTTATACCCGCGGTCAAGAAGCCCTTGCACGGTCTGCCGAGCCAGCCGAGCCGCAATAGCTTGCTCCTCACGAGCTTTACGGTCGCGCTCTTTCGAGCCTTCCCAGACAACCCTGATATCTGCGGGCATGATGTAGTCAATGAGCAACCTGTAGCTACCGGGCTTCTGCTCGGTCACCAGCTCAATCACTTCCTGGGCAGCGCGTTCAACATCATCAAGTTTGGCAGCTTGACCTGCGCTGTCGAGGCTAGGGATATCAACCAGCCACCAGCGTCCGTCCTTACGGGCTGTTGCTTTAATTTCTTGCATTTTTCTACCTCCAGTCATGAGCCTCAGGCGGCAGTATTTTAATAAGCTTCTATCGCTTGCTCATTTTTAAAATCTATACCCCCTTGATTGAAAAATCAAGGGGGTATAGATGATTTACTTCTCTAGGTGCAACAGCCGCTCGGGGTAGTCGGTGAAGACGCCGGTGGTGCCCCAGTTTTTGAGCTCGTTGGCGCGGGCGGGGCTGTTGACCGTCCAGACGTTAACCTCATACCCGGCTTCGCGCAGGGCGCGGACGGTCGCGCGGGTCAGGCCCCGGTCTTCCAGGTGGGCGGCGCTGGCGTCGATGAGTTCTAGAACGGAGCGCCAGTCAGGCTGGAACATCTCGGTGACGAAGAGGGCCCCCACCGCATACTGCGGGGCGCAGCGTTTGAACTCGGCCAGGAGCAGGTGGTTGAAGGAGGAGACGATCACCTCCCGCTCCGACTGCAGGTGGGCTAGCTCTTCGATTACTCTATCGATGAGTAGGCGGGAACGCCCTGCCCCCTGTTCGTTGGATTTCAGTTCGATGTTAAGGTTGAGCCCGCGCTCACTGGCCAGATCAATCAGCTGGGCCAGAGTGGGCACTGCCTCCCCCGCCGTGTCGGGCGAAAACCAGGCGCCGGCGTCCGCCCCGGAAAGCTGCTCGGCGGTGTAGCTGTAGAGGGGGCCGGTGAGGTTGGTGGTGCGGTCGAGGTCGGTGTCGTGCAGCAGGACGGGCGTGCCGCAGGCGGCGATGTCAACGTCGGTTTCGACCCAGGTCGCCCCGGAGTCAGCTGCGGCGGCGAAGGCGGCGAGGGTGTTTTCAGGGCGGGTTCCGGACGCCCCGCGGTGAGCAAAAATACGCATGGCACCAGTATGGGGCAGGGAGGTTAACGAAAGGTGCCCCGCCATAGGCCTCTGTGCAGGGTTCTTGGGCTGTGTGCAGGGAAAACTCTGCACACAGCCCAAGAACCCTGCACAGACGAATGCGACCTCTTTTCCCGCGCGGGTGACGCTTGAACACCCGCTCGGGAAAAGAGGTCGCATTCGACCGAGAGCTCTAGCCCTTCAGCACCTCAGCCAGCCTCTTCACGCCCTCGGTCAGGGCGTCCGGCTCAATCGCTGAGAAGGCGATACGCAGCTGGTTGGCGCCGGGGTTGCGCGAAACACCATCAGAACCAACCACCGGCTCGTAGAAAGCCGAGCCGGGAATGAAGACCACACCGGCGTCGATTGCGGGGGCGAGGGCGTCCGTCGCGTCCTCGTACTTGCCGCCGGCGGGCAGGGTCAGCCAGGTGAAGAAACCACCCTCGGGTACCGTCCAGGTGGTGCCTTCGGGCATGTACTTCTCGCAGGCGTCCAGCACGGCCTTGCAGCGGGCCTCGTAGAGGGCTGCGGTGGCGCGGGTGTGGGACTCCCACAGGCCCTCGCTCATGAAGCCCAGCACCAGGCGCTGCGAGAGCACCGATGGGCAAATCGTCACGGCTTCGCCCGCAATCTGCAGGAACTTACGCACGCGGAAGGGCGCGACCATCCAGCCCACGCGCACGCCGGGCGAGAAAACCTTCGAGAAGGAGCCCAGGTAGAGCACGTTCTCAGGATCCAGAGAATAGAGGGAGCGGCGGTGTTCCCCGCTGAAGGAGAGCTGGCCGTAGGGGTTATCCTCAACAATCAGCAGGTCAGCTTCGCGGCAGATACGCACCAGCTCAGCCCGGCGCTCCTCCGACAGGGAAATTCCGGTGGGGTTCTGAAAGTTAGGGATGGTGTAGAGGAACTTAACCTGCTTACCCTCAGCCCGAATCGCCTCAATAGCCCGAGCGACGGCGGCGGGGTCGAGGCCGTCCGCGTCCAGGGGTACCTGGCGGACATCTGCCTGGTAGCCTTCAAAGACGCCCAGGGCGCCGGTGTAGGTGGGGCCCTCTGCCAGGATTACGTCGCCGGGGTTGACGAAGAGTTTGGTGGCCAGGTCCAGGCCCATCTGGGAGCCCGCGGTCATCTGAATGTCATCGACCGCCGGGCGGGCACCTTCCGATTCCATGAAGTCGCACACCAGCTCGGCCAGGGCTTCAAGGCCGGCACCTGAGCCGTACTGCAGGACTTCCAGGCCCTCTTCTTCGATAATGCGGGCGCTCATAGCCCCGAGTCGGTCGAGGGGTAGCAGGTCAAGATCTGGGTTGCCGCCTGCCAGGGAAATAATGCCGGGGCGCATGGCCACCTCGAAGACGTCGCGCACAGCGGACGGGCGGAACCCGGCGGCACGGTCAGCGAAGTGGCGCATGATGCGGGCTTCGGCAGGGTTGGCTTCGGCCAGTAGGGCTGCAATCTTGCTCATGGTTACTCCTTGCCGCCGTAGGTAATATCAGCGACGCCGGACGCCGGGGAGGTCGGCTCAGCCCCCACACCGGCGGCGTGTAGGGAGATGAGTTCGTAGACGGTGTGGGCAGCGGCGATGCCGGTCAGTTCGGCGTGGTCGTAGGCCGGGGACACTTCCACCACCTCGGAGCCCACCAGGTTGAGCCCGCGCAGGCCGCGCAGGATTTCCAGCAGTTCGCGGGAGGTGATGCCACCTGCTTCGGGGGTGCCGGTGCCGGGGGCGTGGGCGGGGTCGAGCACGTCGATGTCGATAGAGACATAGAGGGGCTTATCGCCAATGCGCTGCCGCAGGAGCTCAACGACCTTCTGCACGCCCAGGTAGTAGACGTCCGCGCTGGTGACGATGCCAAAGCCGAAGCGGGCGTCGTCCTCAAGGTCTTCGCTGCCGTAGAGGGGGCCGCGGGTGCCCACGTGGCAGAGGGCGTCGGTGTCGAGCAGGTCTTCTTCGAAGGCGCGGCGGAAGGGGGTGCCGTGGGTGTATTCGGCGCCGAAGTAGGTGTCCCAGGTGTCCAGGTGGGCGTCGAAATGCAGCAGGGCGATTTTGCCCTGCTTCTTGGCCAGGTTGCGCAGGTTGGCGAGCGCTACGGTGTGGTCGCCGCCGATGGTGATCAGGCGGGCGCCGTCCTTGGTCAGTTCGTGGGCTCCTGCCTCAAACATGGCGAGGGCTTCTTCGATGTTGAAGGGGTTGCCGATGATGTCACCGGCGTCGGCCACCTGGGCTTCCTTGAAGGGGGAGATGTTGGCAGCCGGGTTGAAGGGGCGCAACAGGCGGGAGGATTCGCGTACATGGTTGGAGCCGAAGCGGGCGCCGGGGCGGTAGGAGACGCCGGAGTCCCAGGGCATACCGGCCACGACGATGTCGGCTTTCTCGACCTGGTCCAGGCGGGGCAGGCGGGCGAAGGTGGCAGGCCCGGCCCAGCGGGGTACTTGGGCGGCGTTGACGGGGCCGATGCGTTCGACGCCGTCGGCTCCGGTGGCGATGACGCGGTTGGGGTCAGCTGAGAAGAAGGCTTGAGTCACGGGTTCTCCAAGAGGGTTAGGGCGCGGGTAGCTGGCTTAGTGCGCGGGGCAGCTTGGGTGCGGGGGTAAGCCCTGCCCCAATGTGGCCGGGCGCACTATAATTGCTACCACTATAACCCGCCTGCGAGGCAGCAGCTGGGTAGGTTCTCCAGCTGGCAGGCCTGCGCTACCGATACTTATTCAGGTGCCGGTAAAGCTATGCCAAGCTGCCGGTGGCACCTGGGCGGGGGGCAAGCGTCCTTACCGCTCAGGGCGGGGATGGGGGTGCATAAATTTGCAGCAGGGCGGGCATAAAAAATATGAGGGCACTATGGCGCAAAGTCCCACACTTTTATGTGCAGCCGGTTTGCCCCTGGTCTTCTTGGATTCGCCACCAGCTGGTGTGGCTTTGGTGTGGTTCTAGTTCAATGAGGTCTGTGCCGCTGTTGAAGGCGTTTGCGGGGGCTGTCATGGGTTCAGCAGCAAGGGCTCGCCGCTGAGTTCCGTCTGTATAGAACTGCAACCATTCGATACCGTCTCCGATTGTTAGTCGGGTGGCTTCACCGCTGGGAGCGGTGAGGACGATGTGTGCTTCTCCAGCAGTTTTTTGGATTCCTCCGAAGGCGTGGTCGAGATTTATGCCCTTGAGGGGGAGTGTATCTGGGAGATTGAGGTCTTCGGTGAGGGGGAGTTCCTGGGTGGGAATCATGGATTCGTTGACCTTGAGGTAGGTAGAGACAGGAGCAGTGAGGTTCCATGAGTCGACTGCGCCGGGGGTTTCCTGTTCTGTGCCTGCCATGAGGTAGGGGTGTGCACCGAGGGCGTAGGGGGCTGTTGTTTCTCCAGTATTGAGTGCGGTGAAGGTTGTGGTGAGCCCTTGGGCGGTGAGGGTGTAGGTTGCGGTGAGTTTGAGGGGGAAGGGATAGCCGGGTTGGGGTACTAGGTGGAGATTGGCAGTGACTGATGATGAGTCGGGGGTGTTAATTGCTTGGTTGAGTTCCCAGCGGGTCCAGTCAGCGAGTCCATGGATTGCATTTCTAAGGGTGGGTTCATTGATGGGCAGCTGGTACTCAACGCCCTTCCAGGTGTACCGGCCTTCTGCTATGCGGTTGGGCCAGGGGGCGAGGAGGGCGCCTCGGGCGGCTTCTCGTATTTTGTGTGGTGGGGCGGGGAGTACGAGCTGGCGCCCTTTGGGGGAAGTGAGCGATGAGAGGTTGGCACCGACTTCGGTAATTATTGCTTGGTAGCCGGAGTGTTTGAGGGTGACTGCGGCTCCCTGTGGCTGGTTCTGGGTGGAGGTGGACATGGGGTCTTACTCCTTCTCCGCGGATCGGGAGGGGGTGGCTACCAAGAACTCTGGGGGGTTGAAGCCTTCACGGTCGAATGCTTCTGCAACTGCTTCAGCGAGGTTCGCCAGGTTTTCAGTAGGAACCAGTGCAATAGCAGAGCCACCGAAGCCACCTCCTGTCATGCGGGCTCCTAGTGCTCCTGCTTCGCGGGCGGCGTTCACTGCGGTGTCTAGTTCGGGGCATGAGACTCGGTACTGGTCACGGAGGGAGTCGTGGGAGGCGTTGAGGAGTTCACCGAGCTTTTCCCATACGTCATCGGCTGGTGAGTTTACGTTGTCGAAGAGGGCGATACATTCTTCAACGCGGGCAATTTCGGTCCAGACATGGCGTAGGGCATCACGGATTACTGCCCGGTCTGTTCCGTCGGGCAGGTTGTAGGAGTCTACGTTGTTATCCCACTGTTCGATGAGATCTTGGGCTTCTTTGAGGGTGGGGATTCCTTGGAAAGCGTCTCGGAGGTGGTTCACGCCCAGGGCTTCGCGGGCAACCTCGGTTGCTGCCCGTCGGGCGGCGTATTGCCCGTCGGAGAGGTTGTGGTAGGCACGGGTGTCTATCACGAGTACGGAGAGGTTGGCTGAGGCGACATCGATGGTAAGAGAGCGGGTGGAGAAGTCGCGGCAGTCGATGGCGAGGACGGAGCCTTCTTCTGCACGGAGGGAAATTGACTGGTCCATGCCCCCTGTTGAGGCCCCTGCGATGTCGTTTTCTGCTTGGATACAGGCTGAGGCCAGTGCGGCACGTCCCTGGTCGGTGCTGGCGAGAAGTTCTCTAGTGGGCTGTTGGGCGGTTAGCAGGTCGTCAACGCCGAGAGCTACAGCGCACTCTAGGGCAGCTGATGATGAGAGTCCTGCGCCCAGGGGGACGGAAGAGTCGATGGCGATGTTGGCGCCGAACCCTTCCGGCGAGAAACCAGCAAAATCGCCCTGCTTTTGCTGTTGCATAGCCCAGGGAACACCTGCAACGTAGGAGAGCCAGCCGGAGAGGGGCTGGGTGCCCACCTCAGCAAACTGAACGGTTTCAGTATTGTTATCAGGGGCGGTTGAACCGGCATCACCCTGAGCGGTGACTGCCGTAATTTTTCCGTCTTGGCGGGGGGTCATTGCTACGAAGGTGCGTTGGGGAAGGGCAAAGGGAAGGACGGTGCCACCGCAGTAGTCGATGTGTTCGCCCAGAAGGTTGACGCGCCCAGGGGCTGAGTACACTCCGTAAGGGGCTTCCCCAAAGGAAGTATAGAAGCGGTCTTCGACGTTCTTGCGGAGTGTCTGTGCAGGTACGGTGTTCTTCCAGATAGCAGGCATGGTGTGTTTCCTTTATGCGTCAGAAGCAAGTTCTTTGAATCGGGTGGCGATACGCTCGGGTGTGGTGTCAGATACCCACGCGGCCATAGCGGATTCTGAGCCAGCCAGGTATTTCATCTTTCCGGGGGCACGCAAGAGGGAGAAAACGTGGAGGTACATGCGTGAGACGTTTTTTCCGCCGATGATGGGGGCCTGGTGCCAGGCTGAGATGTAGGGGAGTTTGTCTACCCCTTCGAAGAATTTGTCGAGTCGATGCAACAGGTCTAGGTACAGCTCGGTGAGTTCGTCTTTTTCTGCTTCGGTAAGTTCTGTGAAGTCACGAACCGGGCGTTTGGGCATGACCATAAGTTCTACAGGCCACTTGGCGGCATACGGTACATACGCCACAAAGGAGTCGGTTTTCCTAATGATTCGTTCTTCTGCTGCAAGTTCCGCAGCGAGAACATCTCCCAGGAGGTCTCCACCGGTTTCTGACGCCCATGCGTCTGCTCGCCGTGCAACAGAAGCTGTATAGGACGGCATGTAGGGGTAGGCGTAGATCTGACCGTGGGGGTGGGGCAGGGTTACACCAATTTCTTCTCCACGGTTTTCGAAAGGAAAGACCTGTACGACTCCGTCGAGGGCTGAGAGCTCCTTGGTGCGGTGGGTCCAAGCTTCTACAACGGTGCGTGCCCGTTCATAGCTGAGGGAGCCAAAAGAACCGTACTGGTCTGAGGTGAAGCTGATAACCTCGCAACGGCCACCTGGTGTGGTCTCCTTGAAAAGGGGCTCGTCTCGGAGGGTCTCTAGCGGCCCTTGCAGTGAAGGGAAACGGTTTTCAAAGACAACAACGTCATAGGATTCTTCCGGGATTTCACCGGGTACGGTTCCTACGCCAGCAGGTGCCAGGGGGTCCTCATCAGCAGGCGGCAGGAAGGTTCGGTTGTTGCGGTGAGCAGCGATAGCAATTGATTCGCCGGTCAGAGGGTCGGTACGCACGCAGGCAGCTTCGTGGGGAGGCAGAGTGCGAGGTTCCAGGGGGCGGGTATCACGGATGGTTCGGGTTTTCCGGCCTGAGACGTAGGGTTCAGAGTCATCGAAGAAGATGATTTCTCGCCCGTCTGCGAGGGTTCCTTTAGTAACTTTTACGTTGGTCATGCGGTAATCACCTTAGCTACGTTGTCGGATAGGAAGTTGTGTCGTTCCTGGGTGAGTTCGTCGGTGACGACGGTGTCGATGTCTGCCCAGGAGGCAAACCGGGATAGCCCAGCCACATTCCATTTACTGGAGTCGAAAACAGCCACGGTGTCGTGGGCGTTTGCGATAAAAGTTCTGTTAGTACTGGTCTCGTTCATGTTGGGGGTGTACATGCCTTTCAGAGTCACCCCGTGAGCACCCAGAAACAGAACATCGATGTTGAGGTTTGCCAGGGTTGCGTCCGCAAGCGGTCCAACGAAGGCGTCAGAGGGTGTGCGCTCACCGCCGATAAGGAGCACTTTGGGCTTGTTCTTTGTATCAGCTAACCCGTGGAAGAAGTCAGAGACGGGGAGGGAGTTCGTGACGATGGTGAGGTTCTCAAGCTCTGTGCGGGCAGCTATTTCTTGGGCAAGGCGTGCGCTGGTTGACCCTCCGCCGATTGCAATTGATTGGCCGCTGCGGACTAGCTGGGCTGCGGCCTTTGCAATTTTTGCTTTCGACTCTGCGTTGAGCGTGGTCTTCTCAGCAAAGATTGGCTCATGGGTAGATTCAGAGATGGTTGCACCTCCGTGAACCCTGCTCAGTAACCCCTGTTCTTCTAGTTCTGCCAGGTCACGGCGAATCGTCATCGCAGATACATTCAGCAGGCCAGCCAGATCTTGGACCTGAACAGTGCCTTTTTCCTGTACTTTTGCAACGATTGCGTTGTGGCGTTGTTGAGCCAGCACTTAAACCTCATTCCGGTTGTAACGACTTCTTCTAAACTGAACAATATCAAACAAAAACAAGCATTTCCAGAGCTAAAACATGCTCAAAATGAGTCTTTTGAACAAAAAGGAACGATTTTTTGTTCAGATATCTACAAAAAGCAACAATCTTGAACTAATATGAACACCGTAGGGCTTGAACCTCAGCCCTCTCGATAGCAACAGGACCCGAGGTTCAGCCAATTCCATCAGGAAGGACAAGAGAGCATGTACCCCACCAAGCACCACGAGAGCCTCAACGTTCTCCACGAGAACGTCCTCGCCCCCCGGGCCTACTACGTCCCTGCCTCCCATGACATGGGCCCGCTGGTGAACAACCGTGAGTCCTCCGACCGCTTCCTCAACCTCAATGGAACCTGGCAGTTCACCTACTTCAACGACGATTCCGAACTACCACAGGACTTCTACACTGCCACATACGCCCACACCGACGCGTCCCCCACCATCGTCCCGGGCGCCTGGCAAACCCAGGGCTTCGACACCCACCAGTACACCAACTTCAAATACCCCTTCCCTCTTGACCCACCCTTCGTACCCCACGAAAACCCCTGCGGTCTTTACACTCTAGACTTCCAGTACACCCAGGATCAGCAGGCCCCGCTCGCCCACCTCACCTTTGAAGGCGTTGATTCATGCTTCTACCTCTGGGTCAACGGAAGCTACATCGGCTACAGCCAGGTATCCCACGCAAGCAGCGAATTCGACATCACCGAATACCTCACCAACGGCTCAAACCGCCTCACCGTACTTGTCTACAAGTGGTGCGATGGCTCCTACCTCGAAGACCAGGACAAATTCCGCATGAGTGGCATCTTCCGAGACGTCTACATTCTCAGCCGCCCCCGCCACGCCCTCTACGACTACTTCATCACCACCAACCTCAACGAAAAAACCAGCGACGCGACCCTCAACATCGCGGCACACTTCCTCAGCCAAGAAACACACACCACACTCACCCTCACCAACGCTGAAGGCGAAGAGGTAGCAAGCTCCACGCTCACACCCAGTGCTGCCAACCCCAACTTCACTCACTCAGCAACCCTTCATATCCCTAACGCCCACACCTGGAACCCAGAAAACCCCTACCTCTACACCCTCCACCTAAAAACCCAGGACGAGGTCATCACCGAACGCGTGGGCGTCCGCACCATTCGCATTGAACACAATGTCATTCTGCTCAACGGCAAGCCCATCACCTTCCGTGGCGTAAACCGCCACGACTCCGACCCCGTCACCGGCCCAACCGTGGACTACAACCACATCAAACGCGACCTCGGACTCATCAAACAGCACAACTTCAACGCTATCCGTAGCAGCCACTACCCCAACTCCCCCTACTTCTACCAAATGTGCGATGAGTACGGGTTCCTCGTCATGAGCGAGGCCGACAACGAAAGCCACGGCACCCAGGTCCAGTACCTCGAAGATGGCTCCTTCGACAACCAGGTAAATCACTGGAACGAACGCATCTCAGACAACCCAGAATGGACTGAAGCAACACTCGACCGTGTCCAGCTCTGCGTGCTCCGCGAAAAGAACCGCCCCAGCATTGTCTCCTGGTCAGCAGGTAACGAATGCGGCTACGGCGTTACCCTCGAAGAGTCCCTCGCCTGGGTCAAGTCCTACGACACCACCCGAATCACCCAGTACGAAAGCGCCTACTACGACGACAAAAAGCGCCGCTACGACTACTCCAACATCGACCTCTACAGCCGCATGTACCCGCCCTTCGAGGACATCGAACAGTACCTCAACAGCAACCCCAATAAGCCCTTCCTCCTCGTCGAGTACGCCCACGCTATGGGCAACGGCCCCGGCAACCTCGAAGACTACTTCCAGGTCATCGACCAGAACCAGGCAATGTGCGGCGGCTTCGTTTGGGAATGGTGCGACCACGCCATCTACGCTGGTACCACCGAAAATGGCACACCCAAATACCTCTACGGCGGCGACCACGGCGAAGAAGTACACGACGGAAACTTCTGCATGGACGGCCTTGTCTACCCCGACCGCACTCCCCACGTTGGTCTCCTCGAATACCGCAACGTCTACCGTCCCCTCAGAGTCGTCTCCTTCGACACCGTATCCGGCTCCCTCACCCTCAAGAACTACCTTGACTTCACCGACGCACAAGAAGCCATAGAACTGAAATACACCTTCAGCCAGGACGGCATAGAAGTAGCATCAGGCACCTACCACTTTGAGCAGGCATTCCTTCCCCACCAAGAAACCACCATTAACCTTGAGGCACCTTCGCTCACCAGCGGACGCTGCTACCTCCACATCGAATACATTCTCAAGAAGGACCTCCCCCTACTTCCCACAGGCCTCTTCCTCGGCCGCGACGAAGTACCCGTCCACACCATCAACCCCACCCATGCCAAGGCACTAGATATTCTGGGCACCACCAACAACGCACAGAACCTCGCTGTAACCGAAACAGGTAAGCACTACACCGTCCAAGGCGATGGATTCACCTACACCTTCAACCGACGAACCGGTGTATTCGACCAGCTCTCCACCAAAGACCACAACCTCCTCACCCAGCCCATGAACATCAATATCTGGCGGGCACCCACAGATAATGACATGTACATCAAACTCAAATGGGCAGAAGCGCACTACCACCAGGCCTACTCAAGGGTCTACACCAGTGGATACACGCACACCGAAAACGGTGTCACCATCTCCTGCACCCTGAGCATGGTAGCCCCCACAGTGCAACCCATCTTCACCGGCACCGTCCTCTGGAACGTCACAAACGACGGAAAAATCACCGCTCGATTCAACATCGAACGCGCCCCAGAATTCCCCGATCTCCCCCGCTTCGGAGTTCGCCTCTTCCTCGACAAGTCTTTTGCCGATGTTGAGTACTTCGGCATGGGTCCCCATGAAAGCTACAGCGACAAACATGAAGCAAGCTACCACGGCACCTTCCAATCTTCCGTCGAAGATCTCCACGAGGACTACATCATGCCGCAGGAAAACGGTAGCCGATTCGACTGCGACTACGTCCACCTATCAAGCCCCCACCATCAGCTCTCTGTAGCCTCCGAACACCCCTTCTCGTTCAGCGCCTCCCACTACACGCAGGAAGAGCTGACGAACAAAAACCATAATTTCGAGCTGGTCGAAGCCGACTCAACAGTCCTCTGCCTCGACTACGCCCACAACGGAATCGGGTCCAACAGCTGCGGCCCCGAAGTCTTAGACGAGTACAAACTCAACGCACAAAACATCAACTTCGGTTTCACTCTCGCCCCCACCCTATAGCGCGAGAAACAGGCAAAAGGTAACACAATGAAAGAAACAAAATACCTGAAATGGTACAACGTAGTAGGTTACGGTTCCGGCGATGTTGCCGGCAACGTGGTCTACGCCTTCCTCGCATCATTCGTGATGATTTACCTTACCGACACGGTAGGACTCAACCCAGGAATTATCGGCACCCTCATTCTTGCCTCCAAGATTTTTGACGGCGTTTCCGACCTCTTCTTTGGGGCAATGATCGACAAAACCAACACCCGCATGGGTAAAGCACGCCCCTGGATGCTCTGGGGCTACGTCGGCTGCGCCGCAATGATTATCGCCATCTTCGCGATTCCGCCATCACTCGGTGATTTCGCCCAGTACGCCTGGTTCTTCATCGCCTACACCCTCCTCAACGGCGTGTTCTACACCGCCAACAACATTGCCTACTCCGCACTCACCTCACTCATCACCAAGAACGGTAACGAGCGCGTACAGATGGGTTCAGCCCGCTTCGTGTTTGCGTTCGGCACCAGCCTCCTCATTCAAAGCATCACCGTTCAAGGCGTCGAAATGTTCGGCGGCGGCGCAGAAGGCTGGCGCACCATCGCCATCATCTACGCCCTCATCGGCCTCGCCGTCAATACCCTCTCCGTCTTCTCCGTCAAGGAGCTCCCCAAATCAGTCCTTGAAGAAGAAACCCAGGCTATCCCCATCATTCACGAGAGGAACAACCCTGTTCCCGAGAAGTACAGCTTCAAAGAATCCCTCGGCCTGCTCGGAAGCAACAAGTTCTATCTCCTGATTCTTGCAGTCTTCCTGCTCAACCAGATTTTCAACACTACACTGAGCATGGGCATCTACTTCATGACCTATATCCTGGGTGATGCCAAGCTCCTCGGCCCCTTCGCCTGGGCTATCAACGTCCCCCTCATCATTGGCCTGCTCTTCACCCCCATCGTGGTGAAAAAATTCCAAGGCATGTACAAAATCAACGTCATCGGCTACATCATCGCGTTCGTTGCCCGCGTTCTTGTAATCGTGGCAGCCTACATGGGCAATATCCCCCTGATGCTGGTCTTCTCCGGTATTGCCTCCATCGGAATGAGCCCCCTCCAGGGCACCATCAACGCACTCATCGCTGAAGCCTCGGAATACACCTTCCTCTCCAAAAAGAAGAGGGTAGATGGAACCATGTTCTCCGCAACCTCACTGGGCGTCAAGATCGGTGGCGGTGTAGGCACTGCGCTCGCTGGCTGGCTACTCGCTTTCAGCGGCTACGTCGCTAACGCACCGGAGCAATCAGAATCTGCACTACAGATGCTCTACATCATGTACCTATGGATCCCGGCAGCGGTCAACCTCATCATTCTTCTCCTGCTCACCCAGCTTAAGGTGGAGAAAGCCAACAAGGAACTAAGGGAAAACGCACCTATCAATTACACGGTGCTCGACAGGTAAAAGTATTCTGCTGAACCCCAAAAGCGTTGCACGCCATTCCCCTGGCGTGCAACACTTTTATGCGGTTATTAGGTATTCCTCGTATCGAGGTCAGCGGGGAATCTACAAACGCCTTCCTAGGCTCACCAACAATTTCTATATGTGACAACCATCGCGTATGCTACATCACGACCTTAAAGCCGTATCACCACGAAAGGCGACCCATGAACCTCGCCATTATCCTGCTTTACCTCGGTGCCCTCGTTTTCTTCGGGTACCTCGGCAAGCGCCGCGCCAACAGTACCGAAGACTTCCGTGTTGCAGGTCGCCGCCTAGGACCCGTCCTCTATACCGGCACCATGAGCGCCGTAGTGCTGGGCGGGGCCTCAACCGTGGGCGGCGTGGGTCTGGGCTACACCTATGGACTATCAGGCATGTGGCTGGTCGTGGCTATCGCGGCGGGCGTTCTACTACTCTCCCTGGTCTTTGCGCCCATTATCTCGCGGCTCAAGATCTATACCGTCTCGCAGATGCTTTCCCTACGCTATGGGGTACGAGCGACCCAGGTTTCTTCTATTGTCATGCTGGCATACACCGTCATGATTGCGGTGACCTCAACCGCCGCCTACGCTTCAATCTTCCGCGTGATGTTCGATATGGATCGCACCTGGGCTATTCTTCTTGGCTCCCTGGTGGTTATTGGTTACTCGCTACTGGGTGGCATGTGGTCCATTACCCTGACCGACATGATGCAGTTCGCGATTATGACCGTGGGCATGTTCTTGCTGATGCTGCCCTTCTCGCTGAGCCAGGCTGGCGGCTGGCAGGGCCTCACAGAACGCTTGGACGCCGAGTTCTTCCAGCTAGGTACTATGGGCATGAACTCCATCATCACCATGTTCGTGATTTACACCCTGGGCATTTTGGTTGGCCAGGACATCTGGCAGCGTGTCTTCTCAGCCCGCTCCCCCGAGGTCGCCCGCTGGGGCGGTGCGAGCGCCGGCATCTACATCGCCCTCTACGGCGTAGCCGGTGCGCTGATCGGTATGGCAGCTGCGGTGCTAGCTCCTCAGCTTGAGAGCCAGGACGACGCCTTCGCGGCTATTGCGCAGAACTACCTACCTGCGGGTGTGGGTGGCGTTGTCTTGGCCGCCGGCGTGGCTGCCATGATGTCAACGGCGTCGGGCGCCCTGATTGCCTCTGCCACCGTAGCCCGTGTAGATGTGATTCCCTTTATTACCGGGCGCCCTACGTTTGAGGAAGGCGAGGAAACCGATGCCACTCTCAAGGCTGACCGCCTTTACCTGCTGGTGCTGGGCGGGCTGGTTACTTTTATTGCTATCTTCTTGACCGACACGGTGACCTCTTTGACCATTGCCTACGACATCCTGGTGGGCGGCCTGATGGTTGCAATTCTGGGCGGGCTGGTGTGGAAGCGCGGCACCGGTATGGGTGCGGCGCTTTCCATGGCAGCAGGCTCCCTGGTGACCCTAGGGTGCATGCCAATCTTTGGCGTGCTAGCGAACGAGCCGATTTACTACGGCCTGGCAGCGTCGCTGGTGGTGTACGTGGTGGCATCCATGGCCACTAAGCCCACCTCGCCCGAGGTGATGAAGGCCTGGCAGGAACGGCTGAATAGCTAGCATGCAGCTGACCTTCTCCAGCGCCCCGCCCAGCCACCGGGAGCAACTACCCGACTGGGCGCAAGCCGTGTATTTTGAGGATTTCACGCGCGATGATCACACCCGCTGCCTACTGGCGCATAACGATAGGCAGCTGGTGGGGCTTGTTGCCTGGTGGACGGCCCGTGCCCACCGCACCCGCTATGAACTCCAGCTTGCAGTGGCGCCTCATCTGCGGCGTCAGGGCATAGGTACTGCCCTGTACCGGCAGGCGCGGGCGCAGGCGTCCGCTCCCCTACCCTTCTTCATGCGTGACTACCTGGGCGAACCCACCCTGCACTTAGCCGACTCGCTGGGTGCCCAGACTCTTCAGATGGTTCCACCCGCCACCATGCCCACCAAATCAGCGCAGAACCTGCGGGAGCACGCGTCCGCCCGCTCTGCACGCAGCGTGAGCTACCCAGAATTTGAGCAGGCCTACGTCGATTTTTACGAGTGGACGCACGCCAGCTGGCACCCCGTATCGGGCAACCACCGGCCGGTACTGGCCCGTCATGCCGCCGAGGCCTACAACGATTACTCATCAATCGCGGTGGACGCCGCCGGGCAGGTGCGTGCGGTCATAGCGGTTTTTCCCGGTGACCAGTCTGAACTCTGCGGAGAGACAACCACCCCAGCCCCTGATCAGGGGGAGCTGCTCTTAGAGGCCTGCCTGCGGCGGTCCCTCACACAACTAGCAGAAGCGGGGCACAGCAGGGTCGAGGTCGATGGGCACATCTCAGACCCCCACCTCTTCCCTGCCTGGGCCAAAACCGGGGCAAGCGGACGCTGGTACCGGCTCGTGGAGATACCGATTGAACCACAACGTCAGCTTGTGCAGGGTTTTTAGGCTCTATGCACAGAAAAACCTTCCCAAAGCCCAAGAACCCTGCGCACCGGCTCCTACCCACACGTCCGCTCATAAACATACTGTGCTCTGAATAACATTTCAGGTGCGAAAATCCCGCACATCTATGCACTAACCCCGTATGCTGAAGCGAAAGCCCGCACCCCGCGCCCAGGAAAGACCAGCATGACTCACCCTTCGCTTCCCAACCGCTCCGGTGAACACACAGAGCCCCGCCGCAACGCCGGCTACGCCATCTTGGCCACCCTCCGCAACTACGGCATCGACACCGTTTTCGGTATTCCCGGAACCCATAACCTTGAGTTCTACCGCCACCTCAAGGAACTCAAAATCCGCCCCATCACCACCCGCCACGAGCAGGGAGCAGCCTACGGGGCAGACGGCTGGTCCCTCACTCGCGGCCTACCCGGCGTCGTCATCACCACCTCAGGCCCCGGCCTGCTCAACTCCCTTTCAGGGGCCGCAACCGCTTACGCCGAGTCCCGCCCCATGATCATCCTCTCCCCCGGCCGGCCCGTGGGCCAGGAATTCCGCGACATCGGTGCCCTGCACGAAACTAAGAACCCCACCGGGGCCGTTAACTCCATTGTCGAATTCTCCCGCCGGGTCAACTCTGCCGAAGAAGCCGTAGATATCATCCACAACGCCTTCCGCTCCTTCGCCCACAAGCGTCCGCGGCCCATCCATATTGAGGTGCCCCTAGACGTGCTCGAAGGCGAGATCGACCTCAACCCAGCTATTTTGCAGGCCCGCCCCCTGGGCAAGCCCCAGCCCGCCCCCGTAGACGATGTGCGCGAGGCCGCCCGTATGCTGGCAGAGTCCCAGAGGCCCCTGATCGTAGCT
This sequence comes from Rothia sp. 11273D007AR, assembly GCF_053547255.1. NCBI lineage: Bacteria > Bacillati > Actinomycetota > Actinomycetes > Micrococcales > Micrococcaceae > Rothia > Rothia sp. 11273D007AR. The sequence continues at coordinate 71,379 of NZ_JBPPWJ010000008.1, forward strand.
GGCGGCGGCTCCATTAGGGCAGCGGCAGACCTACTCCAGCTGGCTGAAACTCTTGAAGCTCCCGTTATTACCTCCATCAATGGCAAGGGTGCCATTCCCGAAAAGCACCGCCTCTCCCTGGGGGCTGACCTGCGCCTGAGCGCCGCCCACGCCTTCTGCCAAGAAGCAGATGCCATGCTCATTGTGGGTTCAAAAATCGGTGAAGCTGAGCTCTGGGAGGGCGATATTCGCCCCAAGGGGCCGGTCATTCGCATTGATATTAGCCGTGATCAGATGCTCACCAACATCACCCCAGACCTTGAACTGCCCGGCAACTCCAAGGCTGTTATTCCGCAGCTTCTAGAGGCCCTGGCTGAGCTGGGCCTAGCCCCCGGCTCCCGCGAACCGCGTAACCTGCAAGCAATCTTCGACGCCCTTGACCGTGAGGGCCGCGCTATCGCCCCTGAACTGGCTGAACTGAACGAGAGAATCATGGAGGTCCTCCCTGAGGACACCATCATTGCCGGTGATTCCTCTCAGGTCACCTACATGGGCACAACCACCTTCTACAGGGCCGCCCGCCCTAACTCCCTGCTCTACATGGCCACCTACGCCACCCTAGGCTACGGCCTGCCTGCCGCCATTGGGGCCAAGCTGGCTGCCCCCGAACGCCCGGTGGTCTGCCTGCTGGGCGACGGGGCCCTCATGTTCGCTATCCAGGAGCTGATGACCGCCCTTGAGCAGCAGCTTGATCTGCCCATCATCTGTGTAGAGAACGGCGGCTACGGGGAAATCCGCCAGAACGAACGTGACCGCGGCATTGCCCCCGTGGCTGTGGACCTGCTCCAGCCCGACTGGGTCAAGCTGGCCGAGGGCTTTGGCGCTAGCGGTTTCTCAGCCACCATGGATACCCTGGCTCAGACCGTCCAGCAGGCCCTAGCCACCCGCGGCCCCTCAATCGTGCACCTGAAGATCGGTGAGACCCTGCGCTAGGGCCCAGCTAGCTCACAGAGATAAGGACGCCGCCCCCACTTCCCTGCCAATTGGCAGAAAGGTGCGGGGCGGCGTCCTTATTTTTCGTCTGCTCACCCGGGGGTAAGGCGGGCGGCTACTCGTAGCGCAGGGCGTCGATGGGATCGAGTTTGGCCGCCTTGTTGGCCGGGTAGTAGCCAAAGAAGAGGCCAATAGCCAGGGAGAAGCCCAGGGCCAGGAGCACGGCGCTCAGGGGCGGGAAGACGAAGGTGCCTAGCAGCTTGGCCCCCAGCATACCCAGGCCACCGCCCAGCAGAACACCAAGGATACCGCCGACCAGGCAGACCATCATGGCCTCCACCACGAACTGTAGGCGGATAGCCCCTCGCGTTGCCCCCAGGGCCTTGCGGATGCCGATTTCGCGGGTGCGTTCGGTAACGGTCACCAGCATAATGTTCATAACGCCAATGCCACCGACCAGTAGCGAAATCCCGGCGATAGCCGAGATAGCTGAACTAATGCCGTCCAGCACCGCGTTGAAGGACTCGGTCATGGCTGAGAAGTCCCGGATCTCAGCCATATATTGCTCGTCAGCCCGGTACATTGAGGTCAACTGGGCCTGAAGCAGGGCCTGGACCTGGGCAAGGTCCTTCCCCTCAGCTGGACGAATCGAAATCTGCTCGTAAGCGCCGGGGCTCCAGGTGTTAAATTCCTCTTCAAGGCTAATCGGAAGGTAAACCGCGCCGGGCATGGGGAAGGAGAATATTCCGCTACCTGATGTGTCAGGTGCATAGACCCCAATCACAAGGGCATAGCGGCTCCCCATACCGGATTCGATCTCTACTTCACTGCCCACAGCAGCCGCAATATCCCCAGCAAAAAGCTGGCCGACCTGGTCGGTCGAGATCAGAATCACCATGCGCTCACTGTCAATATCGTTCTGGTTGATGGTGCGGCCGGCAAGCAGGTTAACGGGGTTGAGGTCTAGGTAGTCGGTGTTGACGAACTTGGTCTCCGCGTAGGGGGCTTCGGAGCCGTCCTCAGCGTAGAGGTTCATGGGCGTCGTCATGTTGCCGCCCAGGGGGATACCGGCAATGGTGTCGCCCAGGGCTGTTTTGAGGTGGGCGATGTCTTCACTATCGAATTTAGCCTCACGGCTGACTTCGACGTACTCACCAGGCATACCCATCGGGCTGCTGGTGAGGCCGGCAGCTTCCTGCTCTTCGGTGGGGCGCTGTTTGACCTGCACGATAATGTCGTTTGCCCCCGAGCTGAAAATCGACTCGGTGGTCTGGGTTTTGAGGGCGTGCCCCAGGGTGAGAATCGTAATGACGGAGGCAATACCCACGATAATGCCCAAAAGGGTCAGGAAGGACCGCATTTTGTTGGTGCGCAGGCTCCCCAGGGCCAGGGAGATTGATTCACGCACGTTCATTGCGAGACCTCCTCTGTAATTCGACCGTCGATCATGGTGACGATGCGGTCAGTTTCGGCAGCCAGATCGGGGTTGTGGGTGATGAAGACGATGGTTTTCCCCTGCTCACGGTTGAGCTGGTGGAAGAGATCCATGACCATGCGCCCGGTCTGGGAGTCCAGGGCGCCGGTGGGTTCGTCGGCCAGGAGCAGGGGCGGGTCGTTGGCCAGGGCCCGAGCGACGGCGACGCGCTGCTTCTGACCGCCAGAAAGCTCGGCGGGGCTGTGGGTCATGCGGTCTGCCATGCCCATCTGTTCAAGAAGGTGGGCAGCCCGTTCGTGGCGTTCTTTGGCCCCCATGCCGGCGTACATCATGGGCATTTCAACGTTTTTGAGGGCTGAGATTCGGCCTACAAGGTTGAAGTTCTGGAAGATGAAGCCAATGTTTTGGCTGCGGTAGTAGGCCAGCGCGTTATCGTCGAGCTCTGCGATGTTTTCGCCAGCGAAAACGTAGTAGCCTGCGGTCGGGCGGTCAAGGAGGCCAATGATGTTCATGAGCGTTGTTTTCCCTGAACCTGATTGTCCGACTACCGAGAGGAACTCCCCCTGGTTGACGTGGAAGTCAATGCCGGGAAGGACTGTAATTGCGCTGGCGGTTCCCTGGTTGAAGGTTTTGGCGATGCCCTGCATCTCGATCAGGGGGCGCGGGCCAGGTGGGGGCTGGGTGCTGATGGAGCTGTTCATGGCTTACCACCCGAAGCTGCCGGTGGAAACATCGAGGGTGACGGTTTCGCCCACCCGGTAGCGGTACATTTCGCCGTACATGAGCACCATGTCGCCAGCTGCTACGTCGCCGCCGGTGATGGCGATGTCGATGTCGTTAGCCAGGCCGGTTTCGACGGTGCGTTCTTCAAGGATGTAGGAGCCGTCATCGGTGGGGGTAGCGACAACGATGCTGTCCTTGCCCAGGTCATTGGTGTAAACAGCGTCGAGGGGGACGGACAGGGCGTTTTCTTCCTCTGAGGTGATGATATTGGCCTTGACGGAGGAGCCCAGGTAGAGGCCTTCACGGTCGCCGGTGACTTCAATGGTGACGGTGAAGGTAGGTGAGCTACCGGCTGCTGTGGCTGCTGCGGCCGCTGCGGCCTCAGGGTTGGCCTGCTGGGCAGAGTCAGCGATAGAAGCGACCGAGGTGACGGTGCCGGTGTATTCCTTACTGCCGGTGGCCCCTGCGGTGAAGGTAACCCGGTTGCCCTCCTGAATCTTGGCGATATCAACTTCACGGACGCTCGTGGTGATGGTCAGTTTAGAATCATCACCGATAGTCACCAGGGGACCGGTTGCTGGTGCGCCAGGCTTGGCAACGCTCATAACAACACCGTTAATGGGTGAGGTAAGGGTAGCTGAGGCGAGGTCGCCCTGCAGGGCGGTGAGGGTCTGATCGCGGGTGGTTTCTGCAGCGGCTAGGGCGGTGCGGGCGCTGTTGAGCTCAGTTTCTAGGGCTGCAAGCTGGGTGTTGGCAGAGCTGCGGGCGGTGGCTAGGCCTGTGTCTGCGTCAGCCTTTGCCCCGTTAGCCAGGCGCAGGGCAGATTCGGCGGCGGCAACTTCGGTGTTAATCATGGTCAGATCTTCACCGGCAGCAGCAGCCTGGTCCCTTAGCCGGTACTTGGCCTGCAGGTCGCTGTTAGCCTGGGTGAGCTGCTCATTAGCTACCCGCTGGGCTGCTAGGGCCGCTAAGATTTCGGAATTAGTGCCGTTAGCGATTCCAGCAGCGTGCTGGTCGTAGGCGGCCTGGGCGGCAGTGAGGGCGCTCTGGGCGCTGGTGACGGCCCCCTCAAGCTGGGTGCGCTGGGTATCGAGGTCCCCCTGCAGGGTGGAGGTGTCGATGGTGGCTAGGGTTTGGCCGAGTTCAACCCGGTCACCAACCTCCACCTCAACGGAACTGATAGGGCTGGTGAGGTAGGTGGTGATGGAGCGGACTTCTCCAGGGGCGATACTGCCGTCTACCCGCACCTTGTTGCTCACTCCTTCCTCGCTAAGAACCAGGTAGTCGGTGGCGGGAATACTGCCCTGGGCGGCCCTGTTACCCCCGAAGAGGCTTGAGAGGAGAAGGGCAGCGATAGCTATGAGGGCAATAAGGCCTAGGGCAACCCCAATCAGGACCTTACTGAGGGTGCTCATTTTCTTTTTGGCCGGTGGACGCTTGGGAGCAAGGTCTGGAGCAGGGGGTGTTGGAGGTGTACTCATCAGGCTAACCCTTCACTAGCAGAGATAAATGTGGTCTACTTCTCTTTTTAGTGTAAGGGGTTAATCCCCAAACAGCACTATTTTTCCCTTAAAAGAAAAGGACAGGCCCAAGTATGACGGGGCCTGTCACCTTCCTAGCTGATCGGACTAGTCCATAACCCGCCCTGCTGTCTCAGGTACTGCCGCGCGGGTGAAGGCAATCAGGCCAAGACCGATCAGGGCAAAAACCCCAAAGGTCAGACCAAGGCCAAGGGCGGCAACCAGCTGGGGGAAGAAGAGGGAAACTATAAAGTTAGCCATCCAAGAGGTAAAAGTAGCCAGGCCCATCCCAACCCCGCGCACCCTAGAGGGGAAGATTTCGCTCATCAGCAGCCAGGTAACGGGTGAAACCGCCCCCTGCTGGAAGATGAGAAAGAGAATCGAAATAGCCAAGGTAGCCCAGGGGCGGGCAGAGGCATCGAGCAGCTGGGAGGTCAGGGCCAGCAGGGCCAGTGAGCAGGTGGTACCCACCAGGCCAAGGGTCAGCACCAGCCGGCGGGGGAAGCGGCCAACAAACCAGAGGCCCACCGCAGCACCCAGAACCGAAAGCACCCCGTTAGAGATATTGGCCGTCAGGGCCGCATCCGTTGAGAAACCGGCCTCACGCAGAACCTGGGTGCCGTAGTACATCAGGGCATTGACACCTGTAGCCTGCTGGGTGATGCCAATAGCTGAAGCCAGCAGCAGGCTGGTACGCAGGGCGGGGTTGCCCCAGAGCTCCCTGAAGGCGCCCCCTTCAGTTTTTACCCCAGAACGGTAGCCTGGTGATTCTGGCACCAGGAACATGCCTATGAAGAGGACCAGGGCAGGAATGATGGAGATAGCGAACATAACCCGCCAGATCATCAGCTGGTGGGCAAAAATGTTACCAATCATTGCGTTCACAACATAGGCGGTTAGCTGGCCGGTAACGATCATGAACTGGTTTCGGGTAACAATGGCACCACGGCGGTTGGCCGGGGATATTTCAGCCAGGTAGATTGGCACGACGGCTGAGGCTGCACCCACCGCCAGGCCCACCAGTACCCGGAAGAGAATAAAGAGCCCCAGGTTTGGGGCCATAGTGAGCCCCAGGGAGCTGACCGAGAAGGCCAGGGCCAGGGCGAAGAGCACCCGGCGGCGGCCAAAGCGGTCAATAAGCCGCCCAGCCAGCAGGGCCCCGAAGGCTGCACCCAGGGTGAGGGCAGAGGTAGCGACCCCTTCAGCTGCCGGGGAGAGGGTGAAATCCTCTTGCAGGAAAGGAAGGGCTCCGTTGATGATTCCGGTGTCATAGCCAAAGAGGAAACCCCCTACCGAGATAATCCAGGTATAGAGGGTGACCCGGCGGGGGTCTAAGGTTTGTGCCATGTGTGGTGTGCTCCTGTCAGTCTGACCAGAGCAATTCTAGTCCCCCTGGCCGGGTCTGAGAATCCTTGGGCAGAAAATAGTCAGCCTAAAGAAAGTTATAGCGACCCCTGCCTGAAGGATGAGTAGCTAGTTCTTGAACTTGAGCAGAATCTGGGCAAGAGCAAGCAGGGCTGTGAGGGCAGCAGGAGCTAGACCAAGACTCTGGGTGCCCTTTGAGACTAATTGGCCGCTGGGAAACCGTGAACCCCTAGGTTAACGAGAGAAAAGCGAGCCGGTTGGCTCGCTTCTCTCAAACACACACATTCTATGCGGCCCTCACGGGCGGCTACCTTTTTCAAGTGTGAAACACACTTGTCTCTGAAGGGATTCTCACCATTCTTAAGCTTTCCGGTTCTCTCTCCTTGAGCTCTTGATACCAGTATGGCAACCTAGCCTATGCCCTAGGCCAGCGGAAGCTGTGCATTAGCTATGCCTCCTGCGCAGAATCAGGACGCCAGCGGCCAGGGCTGTGAGGCGCTATCGAGTCGTGAAAGCGTCCTTATGTTCCCTCTGGGCCGGGCGCCGCCCAATTCTTGCCCCCTATTAACTGAGAAAAGCGAGCCGGTGGCTCGCGTTTCTCAATCACATACATTGTTGGTTGCCCTCTCGGGCAGATTGATCAGTTCCGGGTAGCTATCCCGCTAGCTGATATATCCAGTATGGTTTGCCCACCCTTGTAGCTACCTATCCTTTCCTATATATCAGCTTTGTGTTGGGGGCGGTACCCTGGTGCTATGACTACACGCGTACTTGACCTCAATTCAGACTCTGGTGAGTCTTTCGGCTCTTGGACTATGGGAGACGATGCTGCGATGATGCAGATTGTGTCTTCCGCTAATATTGCCTGCGGCTTCCATGCTGGCGACCCGTCGGTGGCGCGGGCAACGGTGCGGGCGGCCCGCGAGAACGGGGTTACTCTCGGGGCCCATGTGTCCTACCCTGATTTGGGTGGGTTTGGCCGTCGTTTTATGGATATGACGGCTACCGAGTTAACTGATTCGGTGATTTACCAGGCTGGTGCCCTGCAGGCTATTGCCCGTGTTGAGGGTACTGAGGTGCGTTACTGTAAGCCCCACGGTGGGCTCTATAACGCAATCGTCCACCATACCGTGCAGGCTCAGGCGGTTGCCCAGGCCCTGCATGAGCTGGGTGACCTGCCGATTCTTTGCTTACCCGGTTCACAGGTGGCCCGGGCTGCCGATGCCCTGGGCGTCCCTGTTTTCTATGAGGCTTTTGCTGACCGCGGCTATACCCCCGAGGGTACTCTGGTGTCCCGTCGTGAGCCCGGGGCGGTCATTCATGATCCGCAGGCTGTGGCTGAGCGCGTTGTCCGTATGGCGGTTGACGGGGAGGTTGTTGCCGTTGACGGGTCTGTGATTCCCCTGCAGGCTGCCAGCGTCTGTGTGCACGGGGATACCCCCGGCGCTGTGGCTATTGCGGCTCAGGTGCGTTCTGCTCTTGAGGACGCCGGGGTTCAGGTGGCGGCCTTCGCCTAGGACCTTGCGCGAGTGTGCCACTTATTCCCGAGATGTGGGGGTCTTACTGCCCCGCTCGGGAGTAAGTGGCACGTTCGGCGGGGAGGACTTGCGTGCGCCCCACCACATCTGCCAAAATTGTTGAACAATCTCAGGAAGAGGGACATGAATCAGGCCCCACCGCCGGGCCAGCCACTACTCCGTCCCCCAAGAAGCTAGCAGAGAGGGGCGCCATGGCCACCGCGCAAACACCCGGCAGGTCCACCACCAGCGGGCGCACAGCCGATATCTACACGGTCAAACCTTTCGGAGCCCTGGCCGCCCTGGTCGACTGCCACACCCTTGAAAACGCCCTGCACCTGCACGGTCACCTGCAGCAGCACCCGGCCCAGGGCCAGGTTGAACTGGTTCCTGCAGCTCAGACCGTCCTGGTGCGTTTTGAAACCCCTGCCCACACGGCGTCCTTTCTGAGCGACCCCCGCCTGCCGCAAGCCTCCGGCGATGTGCGTACCCACGGGCACACCGTGACCATCCCGGTGATCTACGATGGCCAGGACCTCACCGATGTAGCCAACCACCTGGGCATCAGCGAGCAGGCGGTCATCTACGCCCATACCACCGGCCACTGGTCGGTAGCCTTTGCGGGCTTTGCCCCCGGCTTCTTCTACCTGCACCGGCACGATAATGTGCTGAATGTTCCGCGACGAGCCACCCCGCGCACCTCGGTGCCTGCCGGGTCGGTGGGTCTGGCCGGTGATTTCTCAGGTATCTACCCCCGCACCTCCCCTGGCGGCTGGCAGCTAATCGGTCACACCAACACCCCCCTCTGGGACCTTACCCAGAACCCGCCCGCCCTACTGGAGCCGGGTATGCAGGTGCAGTTCGAGGCGGTGCGTGAACTCATCACGGCTGGTCAGGCAGGGGTTCAGGACGCTCCCGCCCCGGCCAGCCAGCCCCAGGCAGGTTCGCACCCGATTAGCTCTGGGCAGACGGGCACCCCCGCCCACCCCGCTGAGCCCGGGCAGGTACCTGCCCAACCTGTGCTTGAGGTAAAGGCGCCGGGGCTACTGACCCTCTTCCAGGACGGGGGGCGAGCCGGTCTCACCCACTGGGGCGTCTCCCCTTCTGGGCCTGCGGACCGGGCTGCGGCAGCTGAAGCTAACCGTTTGGTCGGTAATTCGGCTGGTGCCACCGTACTCGAAAACCTCGCTGGCGGACTGAAGCTGACCGCCCTAGCCGACGTAGAGGTAGCCCTGACAGGGGCAGATACCCCGGCGCAGATTAGCCAGGACACCCCAGGGCAGCCTACAGACCCCGCAGAGGATTCAGCCCCAGCGGCAGAGACACCCCTGACTGTGCCCTCCTATACCCCCTTTGCCCTGAAGCCCGGCCAGACCCTGACCCTGGGCGCACCGGCCCGGGGCTTACGCACCTATCTGGCAGTACGCGGAGGGTTTGCCGCTAGAACCGAGGCGGCGAGCGCCTCCCGCGACACTCTGGCCAGTCTGGGACCTGCCCCCCTGGGTGTTGGCGAGCGCCTGGGCCGGGCCTACACCAGCTCAGCGGTGGTGGCTGATCCCGCGCCAGCTCTGCCCCTGCCGGAGCCGGGCAAGGTGCTGAAAATCCGTACCTATGCTGGGCCGCGTGAGGACTGGTTTACCCCCGAGTCCCTGGGCAGGTTTACCAATGTGACCTGGGAAGTCTCCCAGTCCAGTGACCGTATCGGGATCAGACTGATCTTGGCTGACAGCGTGCAGGGGGCCCCGCTGGGGCAGGACGTCCCGAACAGCCCCGCCGGCGGGCCCTCAGCCCCCCAGCCCACCGACGTCCTGACCCGGGCTATAACCCGGGAGCTGCCCAGCGAGGGCATGGTGGCTGGGGCGATTCAGGTGCCGCCGAGCGGGGAGCCGGTGGTCTTCCTGGCTGATCACCCGGTGACTGGCGGCTACCCCGTCATTGCCACGGTCCACCCGGCTGACCTGCGCTTACTGGCCCAGGCCCCGCCCGGCACCCGGCTGCGGTTTGACCTTCTGACCTTCGCCGATTCCACCCCCTCCGAGATCGAAAAGTGAGCCCCATGCGTAAAGTTTTAGTTGCTAACCGTGGCGAGATTGCCGTCCGTATAATTGGCGCCTGCGCCGCCCAGGGTATCGCCTCGGTGGCGGTTTACGCCGATTCGGACGCCGAGGCCCTGCACACCGCCCTGGCCGATGAGGCCTATGCCCTGGAAGGCGCCGGACCGGCGGAAACCTACCTGGATATTGAGAAGGTGCTGGCAGTAGCGGTAAAGTCGGGGGCTACCGATGTTCACCCCGGCTATGGTTTTTTGGCGGAGAACGCCGATTTTGCCCGCGCCGTGATCGCTGCGGGGCTGACCTGGATTGGCCCTGCCCCCGAGACTATCGAGGCCCTGGGAGATAAGGTCAAGGCCCGCGAGCTGGCCCAGGCGGTGGGGGCTCCCCTGGCACCCGGGTCGGACGGACCCGTCGCCTCCCCCGAAGAGGCCCGTGCCTTTGCCCAGGAGCACGGCCTGCCCTCCATCATCAAGGCTGCCCACGGCGGCGGCGGACGCGGTATGCGTATCGTGCGGGAACTGGGCGAGGTAGAGGACGCCTTCGTTGCAGCTTCGCGCGAGGCTATGGCTGCTTTCGGCAACGGGGAGTGCTTCATTGAGCGTTTCCTAGAGAAGCCCCGCCATGTGGAGGCTCAGGTGGCAGCCGATTCCCACGGCAATGTGGTGGTGGTGGGCACCCGCGACTGCTCTTTGCAGCGCCGTAATCAGAAGCTGATTGAGGAGGCCCCTGCCCCCTTCCTCACCGAAGAGCAGCGGGCCCAGATTGAGCGGGCGTCCGCTGAGATTTTCCGGGCTGCCGGGTATGTGGGTGTGGGTACCGCCGAGTTTATGGTGGCCCTTGATGGCACCATTTCCTTCCTGGAGGTCAATACCCGTATTCAGGTGGAGCACCCGATCACTGAGGAGGTCACCGGCGTTGACCTGGTGGCCCTGCAGCTTGATATCGCGGCGGGCAAGCCCCTGCCCTTTACTGAGACTCCTGAGCCGCTTGGCCATGCCTTTGAGTTCCGCATCAATGCTGAGGACCCGGCCCGGGGCTTCCTGCCCGCAGCTGGCCGTCTTGAGTCCATTACCGTGCCCTCTGGCCCCGGGATTCGCTGGGACGCCGGGGTGCGTCCGGGCTCTGTAGTTAGCGGCGAGTTTGATTCTATGCTGGCTAAGCTGATTGTCACCGGACCCACCCGCGATGTGGCCCTGCGCCGGGCCCGCTTCGCCCTGGCCCAGATGGATATCGCCGGGGTGGCAACCGTCCTGCCCTTTGACCGGCAGGTGCTTGAAGCACCAGCTTTTACCGCTGAGGGCGGAGACTTCGGGGTCTACACCACCTGGATTGAGGATACCTTCCTCCCCTCCCTTGCCCAGGGCAAGGACGCTGCCACCGGGCCTTCCGGTGCTGAGGCTGGGGGCGGGGCGCAGGCGTCCTACCGTCAGCCCCTGCTGCCGGTGGGCGCTAGCGTCTTCCCGGGCACCGGCATCACCCGCTTCACCCTGGAAATTGACGGCACCCCGCACCGGGTTGGCCTGCCTGATTCGGTGTTTGCTTCACTGGGTTCGGGGGCGGACGCGCCCGCCCCCGCGAGCGGGCAGGAGCAGGCAGGTGCCGGGCAGGTACTAGCCCCTATGGGTGGGGCTTTGCTCAAGTACACCGTGACTGTGGGCGATGAGGTTGCCGCCGGGGACCAGGTGGCCCTCTTGGAGGCTATGAAGACCGAGGTTCCGGTGCTAGCTGAAGCCGCCGGGACCGTGGCAGAACTTCCCGCCCAGGTAGGTAAGCGCCTAGCGGCAGGCGAGGTGCTGGTGGTCTTCGAATAAAAGAAGTCCCCGCATTCATGAGCGAATGCGGGGATTTAAACTTCATTCAAAAATACCTGGGTCACTTTTATAACCAACATAGCAAGTTGGCGGCCCGGCTTCTGATTAAAGCCTACGCGCGCGCCAGAGGAGAATCAATAGAACATATTTTCTAAGATGCAGGTTACTATCTATACATGACCTACCCTTTTGAAGCTCATATGGCTCCTGCCCGATTTGCTTCCTACACTTCGTGGAGTTCGGATAGAGAGGCGCAGAGAGCACTTTATCTGTGGAATATCGAGTTAGCCCAGGCATCGGTACGGTGGAGCTAGCGAGGAGTGGTTAAAGCACCCCGCCAAAGAATTAGCCACACTTATCATTACAGGCCGAGGCAGAAAAACTTCCCCTTACGATACGGCCTACCAGCGAGCTGTCGCTGACCAAAGTAACCGACTTGCTACCCACCCCAGATACGGCCACACGGTTAACTACGACGACATCCTTGCTCATACAACCCTGGGACTTTGGGGACGCCTCTTACCTGACGCGAGATATAGAAGCGACTCTTCTCATCCGAGGCATCTGAGTCGCGACAAGCAGAGAATACGCGATGCACAGATTAAACTCTGGGATGAAAGTATCAAATATGCCTTTCCTTACCAGAATGCCTACCCTTATCTCATCTCCCATCGAGTCAACCAAGTAAGTACCGCTCGAAACCGCATAGCTCATCAAGAAAGCCTGCTCAACGTCGATGTTAAAAAAGTCTTCCGTTCCGCTGTCCGCCTGACTCAGGCTATCGATCCGGCACTTGGAAGCTGGGTAGCTGGCACATCTCGCGTTATGCAGGTCTACACCCAAAAACCCTATGGATAGCGGGTCTTGTCACGATGAGTGCCCGCGCCAGGTCAGCGAACTTCTGCACCTACCCGCATCCCCAGGGGCGAGGCTGGGCGCTTAACTGCCGTGGGTTCTTGCTCGGTAGAATGAAACCGTGAACCCCGAGACTACCAGCATCGATATTGCCCCTTCCCTGGCAGAGATTGCCCGCACCCGGCCGAGCCATGCCCAGACCACTGATTGGGCTGCTGATACCCTGCGTTCCGCTATGGACGCCGGGGCCCTGACCCCCGGGTCTAAGCTCGCCGAGGAGCACTTGGCGGGCACCCTGGGTGTTTCCCGGAATACCCTGCGGGCAGCTTTTACCCTCTTGGAGGCCCAGAACCTGGTTGAGCGAGTCCCTAATCGGGGGGTGTTTGTGGCTAAGCCCGGCCCGGAGCAGGTCGCTGATCTTTTTATTGAGCGCTGGGCGATTCAGGCAGCTGCCCTGGATGTGGCAGCTACTGGCCCTATCCCCCGGGCCCACCGGGCCCTAGGCCGGGCTGAGGAGGCCCGGGAGCGCGGGTCGGTCACGGGCATGGCGGGCGCTAACCAGGATTTTCACCGGGCCCTGGTCGATCATGCAGGCTCCGCTCGCCTGACCCAGGCAATGTCGCGCATCCTGGCTGAAATGCGTCTGCTCTTCTTTTCGCAGGTGACGGTGCCGGGCTTCCACGCCCCTTATGTGGAGCGCAATGCCCACCTCTTGAACCTGGTCGAATCAGGTCAGCGAGAGGTCGCCCGCGCCTACCTGTGGGAGTACCTGGCGGAGTCCCGCAACTACTTCACCCAGGGTTTTTAACGTCAGGGCGCCCCCGCCCCGCCTTTCGTGGTGAAAGGTGGGGCGGGGCGTCCTTGTTACCCACGGCCTGGGGCAGGCCCGGGGCTTAGCCTGCCCAAAGGGCGGCAATACCGCTGAGGGACTTGTAGCCCAGGTAGATGGTCAGCAGCCAGGAGACCCAGCCGATAGCAATCAGCCAGATAGGGTAGGCGTAGCCCTTGAGCAGGGTCTTGGCGCGGAAGGTTGCCACAAACAGCAGAACTGCAAAACCGACCGGCAGGATCAGGCCGTTGACTGCACCGGCAACAATCAGCAGGGTGGCGGGGGCCTTACCTGCAATAACGAAGACGATGGTTGAGACGACGATGAAGCCGATGGTCAGGGCGTTCTTGACGGTCACGGAAGTCTTGGAGGAGGTCAGGAAGGAGACCGAGGTGAAGGCCGCGCCAATCACCGACGAGATAGCCGCACCCCAGAGGATCAGACCGAAGAGGCGGGTTCCTATTTCACCTGCTGCAATGCCGAAGGCCTGACCAGCGATGGATTTTTCAGTATCGAGGGCCACGCCGGTAGCTACCACGCCTAAGATCGCCAGGAAGAGCAGGAAGCGCATCACACCGGTGATGATAATGCCGGTGACGGATGAGCGGGAGATGTCCTTGACGTATTCGGTGCCTGAGATACCGGCGTCCAGCATACGGTGGGCGCCGGCGTAGGTGATGTAGCCGCCGACGGTGCCACCAACCAGGGTGGTAATAACAGTGAAGTTCACTTCACTGGGAATGACGGTGTTTTTGAGGGCTTCACCGACGGGCGGGTTAGAGACAATCGCGACGTAGAGGGTTGCCAGGATCATGACAGCGCCGAGGACGACGACGATGCGATCCAGGGCTACACCGGCTCGTTTGGAGAGGAAGACGCCGATGGCCAGAAGGGCGGTGACGATACCGCCGGTGGTGGCGTCCAGGCCGAGCATGGAGTTCAGGCCCAGGCCGCCGCCGGCGACGTTGCCGACGTTGAAGACGAAGCCGCCCAGGGCCACCAGGATGGCCAGGAAGATGCCGAGGCCGGGTAGGACGGAGTTGGCGAGCTCTTGGGCTTTCATGCCGGAGACGCCGATGACGCGCCAGACGTTGAGCTGGACGGCGATGTCGATGAGGATGGATACCAGAATTGCAAAGGCGAAGGCTGCGCCCATCTGGTAGGTGAATTGGCCGGTCTGGGTGATGAAGCCGGGGCCGATGGCGCTGGTGGCCATGAGGAAGAGGGCACCGAGGAGGGCGGTGCGGCGGCCTTTGTCGGCCTGTTCTTTGGGGGTGATCAGGGCGTTTGCGTCTGCCATGTCTCTCCTTGGGGGTGCGGGCACGCGACGGGGGCGTCATAGTGCGTGCTAGGTCATAGACATAGATTACACAATTGTTGAACAATCGCAAGAGGAGAGCTCGCGCACGCGCCATCGTAAAAGTGCAACTGCCCGTCACTTAGTGAAGGGCAGTTGCACTTTTAAGGGGGCGGGTTCAGCGGGGGGGCTAGCACTGACGGCGGCGCAGCGTCAGGACGCCCACCCCCAGCGCCAGGGCACCGGCGGCAGCTACACCCAGCACCGAGGCACCGGTTGAGGCCAGGCTGCCACCACTGCCCGAGGCCTGCTGGCTCTGACCAGCGCCAGACTGGCCGGTTGCCACCCCTGCGGCGGCAGATGCACCGTCATTGCCAGCTGCGCGGACGCCGTCCGCCGGCTCCCCTGCCCCCGGCGAGGTGGAGCTACCCGCAGCGGGAGCGGAGCCAGGCTGCACGGAAGGCTCCCCTGATGGCTGTACCGTGGGCTGGGCAGTCGGCTGCTGGCTGGGCTCAGGGCTGGGGGCATTCTCAGCTACAGCCAGGCAGTCGTCAATCGCCGCGCCGCCTACAGCAAAGACCGCACGCTGGGTCTCGCTGCGGGCCGTGGTTCCATTGGGCAGCGGGGCGCTGTAGTAGACGTCGAACCCGTAGACCCCGGGGTCGGTAAAGACCCAGTTGGCGTGGGCGTGGGTAGCGAAATCAATGTCAATGGTGGTGTCCTTGGTAGCGCCCCCGGCGTGCAGGGTGACGGCCCCGGCGAAGTCCTGCTCGTAGACCCCGTAGGCAGCACCGTCCGGAACCTCAACCGGCACCAGGTGCAGGGTGACCGGCCCGGCAAGCTGGGCGTAGTCAACGTCCTGGGTGTTCCAGCCCGGCCAGAGAATACCGGCCTGCTGGGTCTGCGGCAGGCCATAGAACTCACTACCGGCCTCGCCCAGGAAGTCCAGCTCGGGGGCCATCATCTGCTCCTGGCGGGCAAAGCGGGTGTTATCGCCCAGGCCCAGCACCACGTCATTCAGGGACCGCTCAGCAGCTTCGCGAGTAACAGACCCGGTCTCGTCCTTCAGCGCCAACTTCAATGCCCCGCCTGCCAGGGATGCCTTGATATCGACGTGCCCGTCGGTGAGCAGATAGCGGCCTTCGAGCTCAGGAGCCTTGCACTGGCGGGCATCGGGCAGGGGCTGGGCGGGGGCCGTGGGGCTAACGGTTGGTTCCGGCTGCACCGGGGCGGACGGGCTCGGGGCCGGGCTGCTCGGTGAAGATGCGGAGGAGCTGGGCTCGGGGCTCGGAGCAGGCTGGCTGGGAGCAAGCACCGGCTCAGTCAGCGCAAGCGAACCCTTGGAGCTATATTCCTGGCCGGGCACATAATCGCTGGTGACGGTGTGCCGGTCGGTGTGGGCATCCATGTCGGGGTGGGGGGTGATGTTGAAGATGGCGTGGTAGCCCTTGAGCCAGCTGGCTGCGCTCAGGTAGCAGCTGGCGACCCCGTTGTCGATGTGGGCGTAGCAGTTGGCGGCGCCTGAGGCGTCTTCGGCCCGGCGGAACATGCCGCCTGAAACGTAGCCGCGCACGGTGGGGTCAGCAAATTTAATCTGCACCAGGTTGTAGCCCTCATGGTCTGAGGGTTTGATGGTGACGGTGTAGTCACCACTGGTCAGGGCGTGGTGGCCGGTGGGGAGCACGGTGTTGCCGGGGTCAGCGGTGGGGGCGGGCCAGCGTCCTTCACCCGCATCTGAGCGTACGGACGCACTCCCCCCGGGTGCGTAGGTCAGGGCGGGGGTGACCCACTTGGCGGCCTTGGCACCGGAAGTTGCCGCGGCGCCGTCCGGAATGAAGACGCCCTGAATCTGGGAATCTAGGGAGCCCAGCATTTCTGACCAGGTGGCCTTACCGTTTTCAACGCGCACGTCGGTGAGGAAGTAGCCCTGGTTGTAGAGGGTCAGGGTGCCCGAGACGTCGGTGCGCCCGGCATCGAAGGTGATGTCGGTGAGGGAGTCGTCGCCGTCCTTTTCAGGGCTGGCTTTGGGAGCCAGAGTCAGGCTGTAGTTTTCTGCGGCAAGAGAGGTGGTCAGGGCCGTGTTGTAGGTATCAATCAGGGGTGCCTCAGTTGCAACACCAGCGCCGTCTGCCGGGCGGTTGCCGCCCACCTGCCAGACGGCGGTGGTGGGCTTAGATTCGATGGTTTGGCCGTCGAGGCCACGGGCAACGGTGCGGTAGGTGACCTCGTAGCGGCCGGGGCGGGAGAAGGTGGTGAAGTTGTGGGTGTGGGCACCGGGGGTGAGCACGGCCGACTGAAAATCGGGGTCGGTGGAGCTGAGCATGCGGCGCACGTCGTTAGGGAAGTAGTTGGAGCGGTAGGTGAACATCTCCATGACGCCGGGACCGTTGACGTTCAGCAGGTCAAGGGTGAAGGTGCCGTCGCGGAAGTTTTCAACGGGGATGTTGGTGTCCGCCCCGAAGCCGATCCAGGCCGGGTTGTGGTTGCCGTAGGGCAGGGAGGGGGCCATGTAGAGCTTGTCGCCGGGCTTGCCCAGGAAGCTGGCGTTGGGCGAATCGGGCACGGTGAAGATGTACTGGTTTTTGGCCTCGGCGCGGGCGGAATAGCCCTTGCCCAGCCAGAGAACCGACCGATCAAAGGGCACGAGGGCATCATTTTTATCGCCGTGGGGCATCTTGCCGTAGAGGCTAAAGCCGTTGTTCTCCCAGACGGTTTGCGGGGCGTCGATGTGGGCCTGGGTGCCCACGATTTTGCCGTCGTCGGGCCCGGCGGAGGCGGGCAGGGCTGAGCCGACTAGGGTGGCGATGGCCAGGGCCGAGAGGGTTAGGGCACGGTAAGGACGCCTGCGGGCAGCGCGGTGCAGTGAGGGGGAGGAGGCGGGTGCTTGGTTCTGCATTGCGATCTTTCTAATGTGTGCGGGGTGGGTGGTGAGGAGACCACCCATAAGTTGAGAATGATTATCATTAAAGATATTCTATGTGTCGAGAAAAGCCAAACAACACACATAGAAGGCACCCACCCATGCACCAGTTCCCCCGCGCCCTCTCGGTCGCAGCCCTTTCCGTGGCCCTGCTTGCAGGCCCCCTAGCAGCCTCACCCGCAGTAGCCGAGCAGGAGCGTCCTACCCCTACCATCAGCCAGGCAGACCCCACCGCAGGCGAAGAAGCCGCGGCGCGCACCGTCCTCACCGTCGAGCACACCGACGCCCTGGCTATGGCTCTAGCCGACGGGCAGCTAGACCTCTTCACCTATGCCGACTTACCAGGCGCCCCCCGCACCCGCCTTGACCCCACCCAAACAATCTTCAACCTGCAAGACCGCGCTGACACCAGGGTCAGCGTACCCGCAGGGTTCGATTTTTTGGGTGCCGAGGGGTCAACCATCTGGCTGGCACCCCAGACCCAGGTAGCCGGAGTGCTCTGGCCCGGCTGGAACACCGAGGGGATCCGCCCCGGTGAGCTAGCCGGCGACAAACTGACTCTAGAACTCGTAAAAACCAAGGCCCCCGAGGGTGGTGCGGTCGAGGTCTTCCAGTCCTCCCCCTTTGGCACCGAGCGGGTCTTTAGCTCCCGCGAGAAGCTGCCCGCCCTGCAGCAGCCGGTTGGTTCCCACGTGCACGCCAATTGGGCCTTTACCGCCACCGGCACCTACGAGCTCACCTTCCGCGCCAGCGCAACCCGGGCGGACGGCACCCCCGTCAGCACCGAACAGACCTACACCTTTGTGGTGGGGCAGCTCCCCACAGAACTGGGCGAGCCCACCGAGGTAGCCCAGCCCACCAGCCCCTCCCCCACGGTTGCACCCGAAACACCGGTAGTCGATAGCAGCTCCCCCAGTACCCCCGCACCGACAGAAGGGGCCGAAGCGCCGGCGTCCGCCCAACCAACGGAGCAGGGCCCCACCTACGCTCCCTTCACCCCGGCACCAGCTCCTGCCAGCACCCAGGAAAGTGCTAACCCCCAGCCCGGCCAGCAACATTCAGCCCCGGCCGCAGGAAGCAACGGCCAGGTTCACCGGGCACCGGCTGCCCAGAACCCAGCTCAGCAGAACCCAGCTCAACAGCACCCCACCCAGCAGCACTCCGCGGCAGGCGGTAGCGGGGGCACCGCGCCCCAGCAGTGCCTGGCCACCGAGGAAGTGGTCAAGCCTGCCGACCAGGCCCAGCAGGGTGAGGCAGGTACGGCTAACCGGGCGTCCGCACGCACCCTGGATAAGCCCGCCTTCACCATCCAAAAAGCCGTCAACACAAGCACCGACAAAGCCACCAGCGGCCACTTCGATTTCGGGGCAGTATTGAGCGGCGGCAATCTCTCGGCCCAGGTCAAGGACGACCGCACCTCCCCCGCCACCTGGAAGCAGTCCGGTGCCCTGACCTTTGTGCTGGGTGACGGTGCCAAGACCACCATGCCCGGTGGCATGGGCCATATCGCCCCGGCCGGTGCCGAGGTCTACCTGATTGGGGCAACCCAGCAGGCCACCGTTCCCTGGGTCGGCTGGAACACCCAGAACCCCGAGCTCGTTGCCCAAGCTTCCGGCCCAGCAACCCTCACCCTGACCGACCTGCAGGGCCCGGGTAAGCTCTCGGTCTTCCTCTCCGGCAACTTTGGATCAGCCGGGACCACCGTCTTTAACGGGGTGGGCGACTCCTTCTCGGTTCCGCTCAACACCCACCAGCACGCCAACTGGGTCTTCACCGCCCCCGGCGTCTACTCCGCGACCCTCACCTGGTCTGTGCCGCTCAAGAGTGGCGGTCAGGTTTCGGCCAGCGGCACCCTGAATTTTGAGGTGGGCGATATTGCCCGGGCCGAACAGCAGCCCCAGCAACAGGACGCCGGTAGCGGCTCTAGCTCCAACGCCCCTGCAGCTGGTGGGCAGGGCTCTGTCGATAGCGCCACCGGCCTGGTCACTCGCCCCGACGGCTCCCAGGTGCGCATTGTGGGCAAGACCGCCGATGGGCGCGACTGCACCCTGAGCGAGGACGAACTCGCCAAGGCCCAGCAGGCCTCGGCCCGGGGCGAGCTAGCCTACACCGGCACCTCATCGGCCGGCACCCTCACCGTAACCGGTGGCCTGGCCCTGCTGGCCGGGGCGGGCGTCCTGCTCTTTGTTCGTCGTCGCTCTGCCCGCCGTGCAGCGTAACCGTTTTCGCCGCTTCGCCCCACTCCTGCTGACCGCCCTGCTGGCCCTCATCGGCTGTGGCGGTGCAGGGGACCAGGGCCGGGAAGGCCTGCAGGTGGTGGCCTCCACCCCCATTGTGGCCGACCTGGTCTCGGCGGTTGCCGGGGACAGGGCCCGGGTGAGCTCGCTGGTCCCTGCGGGGGCTGACCCCCACACCTACGAGCCCTCCCTGCGCGATGTTCGCGACGTAGCCTACGCCGACGTAGCCTTCACCAACGGCCTGCTGTTGGAGCAGCAGAAGCTGGTGCGCACGGTCGACGCTAACCTGCCCGAGGGGGCGCTTTCTGTGGCGGTTGCCGAAGAGATCGAGAGCTACGGGGGCAGCCTGATTCCGATTGTTGAGGATGCCTCCCTCGACTCCATCTGGCTGGGTCTGCGCACCTCTGGCGCCCCGCGCGATGCCGACCTGGGTCGTGACGCCTCGGTCACATTCAGGGCCACTGCTGCCAGCGGGCCGGGCCAGCTCGCCGCCTTTATTACCGGCACCTTCGGGTCAGTTGAGAAGGTAGCGGACTCCGGTGCGGACGGCGGCACACAGGCGGGAAACCTGGGGGAAACCGCCCTCCCCCTTCAGGCCCATACCCATCTTTCATGGGCATATACTCAACCGGGTATATACTCCCTGGAGCTTGAAGCTCAGGCCCGCGGCGCTGACGGCGCGGCCTTGGACGGCCTCACCGACGTCCGCCCAACCACCGTGCACTTTGCTGTCGGTGTCTCCCCCGACGCCCAGGTGCGCGCCCTACAGGAGGCCACCGGCCAGCCTGTCACCGTCCTCGATGCCGGGCATGCCGACCTCACCGCCCAGCTCGACACCGGCCGCCTGGTGATTCGCACCGACTCCGACGGTCAGGTCACCGAATACGACCCCGCCAGCACCGTCATTGCGGTACCCTCCCGCACCCTGCAGGAGCTCCCCGCCGGGCCCCAGTACCGCTTCCTCGGCAAGCCCGGCGACCAGGTCTACCTGCTGGCCCAGGCGGTGCTGGGCAAGCACGTCCACGGCGAAATCGACCCCCACATCTGGCACTCGGTACCCAACGCCATGGCCGCAGCCCAGCTCATACGCGACACCCTCACCGCCGCCGACCCCGCCGGGGCCGCCACCTACCGGGCCAACACCGAAGCCCTGCTCACCGAACTGGCAGACACCGACCGGGAACTCCACCGCATCTACGGCCAGCTCCCCGATGCGGCTAAGAACCTGGTCACCACCCACGACGGTTACCGCTACCTGGCCTCAACCTACGGGCTCACCGTCGCCGGCTACGTCTCCCCCGGCGCGGGCGTAGAACCCAGCATCCAGCAGCGCGAGCGCCTACGCCGCACCATCGACGACCTGGCCGTACCCGCCCTCTACACCGAGCGCGGGTCGATGAACAGGACGCCGGTGCTCCAGCAGGTAGGCCAGGAGGCCGGGGTACGGGTCTGCGAACTCTACTCCGACTCCCTCGATGCAGATGCCCCCAGCTACTCCCAGATGATGCTAGCCAACGCGCAGGCCATTACCGACTGTTCCACCTAACCCAAGGATCTCCATGAAAATCTCTCCCCGATTCACTACCGCCCTGGCCCTGGCAGCCCTGCTGGTGCCGGCGTCCGCACTGACCCCCGCAGCCTACGCGGCCGAAGAGAACAAGAGCGCCGAAGAGCGCGCCCTGGAACAGACCCTCTCACCCGACGAGCCGGTCGTCAGCGGCCAGCACGAGATTGCTGCCGGGCACGTCGATATGGGCCCGGCATTTGTTGAGGGCTCCTGGGAGCTTATGTTCCGCGACGATTCAACTGCCGAGCCGGTTTGGCGCGACCCTGCCGACGTGGTGCTGCGCGGCGATGACACCGCCATGATGGCCGTGCCTGACGACCCCCGCTACTCCTTTGTGCAGGCTGCCGCCGGGGAGCAGGTCTACGTGATTCCACAGACCGAGCTGGCCGGGGTGGTCTGGCCCGGCTGGAACACCCAGAACCCCCAGGTGGTGGAACGCCTGGGCCGCGGCGTCACCTTCACCCTTGAGGCGGTAGAGGGCCCCGGCGGGTTCTCCATGTACCTGGAAAACGGCACCTTCGGAGCGCCGGAGGTGCTGTGGACCTCCGACAGCACCGACCCCCAGGACATCTTCGTTGAACCCAACGTACACACCCACGCCAACTGGGTCTTCACCGCCCCCGGCGCCTACTACCTGACCGTGCGAGCCCACGCTGAACTGGCCGACGGCACCGTCGTCAGCGACACCGCCCGCCTGCTCTTCGCCGTCGGATCGGCAGTGACCAACGAGCAGGTCTTTGCCGGGGCGGACGCCCTCGGTGCAGTTGACGAGGGCAACTCAGGGGGCGAGAGTCAGGGAGCAGGCCAGGACGCGAGCGCCCAGGCAACCGAGGCGACCTCCACTGCGACGGTTGGCGATTCAAGCACCAGCAGTGAAGCAGAGAACAGCGACTCAACCCTGCCGGTTGGCCTCATGGCCGGTGGTGGCGCGCTACTTCTGGCCCTCATCGTCGGTGGTGTTCTCCTAGCCCGTCGTTCCGCAGCCGCTAAGGCTGAAGCCTTCGAGCAGTCCACCGGGGGCCGCGCATGACCACCGCCTCTCCTGCCCCCGTGCGAGAAACCGGCGCAGCGGCGTCCGCCCCCACCGTCACCATCACCGACCTGCACGCAGGCTACCCGGGGCGGCCCGTCCTCACCGGCCTCAACCTAACCCTGCACCCCGGCGAATTCGTCGGGCTCATCGGGGCAAACGGCGCAGGCAAAACCACCCTGCTGCGCTCCCTGCTCGGGCTTGTACCCACCGGTAAAGGGCGCATCGATATTCTCGGCGAGCCGCCCCTCAAAGCCCGCGCCCACATTGGCTACGTGCCTCAAAAGCACCTCTTCCAGTGGGACTTCCCTATCACCGTCGAAAACGCCGTCATGAGCGGGCGCACCCGCGCCATCGGCTGGTTCCGTCGCCCCGGCCGCGCCGACTGGCAGGCCGTCTACTCAGCCCTTGAGAAGGCCGAACTCACCGACCTCAAAGACCGCCCTGTGGGCGAACTCTCCGGCGGGCAAAAGCAGCGAGTCCTGCTGGCTCGGGCGCTGGCGTCCGCCCCCAGGCTCCTACTGCTGGATGAACCCTTCACCGGCGTAGACGCCCCCACCCAGGACTCCCTCAACCGCCTCTACCGGTCGCTAGCCGCCGAGGGTATGACCATCCTGATGTCCACCCACGACATGGTCGCCGCCCGCACCTGGTGCTCTCGCATTATCGGCGTGCGCGGCACCCTCGCTGTGGACGCCCCCGCCCAGCAGCACAGCATCGAAGAACTCTACGCCTTCCTGCACGGCCAGCACGAAGGGTGTGAGAGGGATGCCAAGCATATAAGTTAGGCACTCAGGACGCCCCCGCGCCGACTAACCTTCTTGCGGGTTCGCTAGCGCTCACACGCAATTCATGCCAGCCCCAGCCAGTCGGCTTTCGGGGGCGTCCTGAGCGCCTCGTACGATTCATCTCTAGATTCCCCACCGATACAAACACATGATTACTCCCTACGAATTTATTCAAGACCTTTTCAACCCCAACCTGGCATTCCTGGCGCGAGCGCTGGCAGCGGTCGTCCTGGCCTCCCTAATTACCGGGCTGGTGGGCTGCCATGTGGTCATGCGCGGCATGGTTTTTATCGGTGACGCCGTGGCCCACTCGGTCTTCCCCGGCCTGGCCATCGCCTTCGTGTTAGGCGGCTCCCTTATTGTGGGCGGCCTAGTGGCAGGCGTGATTACCGCGATTTTGGTGGCAATTTTCAGCCAGAACCAGAAGCTCAAGGAGGACTCGGTTATCGGTATTTTCTTTGCCGGGTCCTTCGCCCTGGGTATCACCATCATCTCCCTGGCCCCGGGGTATTCGGGGTCAGTGCAGGACTTTTTGTTCGGTTCCATCGTGGGCATTTCAAACGCGGACGTGGCCCAGGCGGCAGTAATTGCAGCGGTGCTGGCCCTTGTACTGGGGCTCTTCCATAAGGAAATTGTGGCCGTATCGCTTGATAAGGAGAGTGCCAAGGCTGCGGGCCTGCCGGTGCTGGCCCTGGATATTTTGCTCTACGTGGTGGTCACCGTGTCTGTTGTGATTTCCCTTCAGACCCTGGGCAATGTGCTGGTGTTGGCCCTGCTGGTGGTTCCGGCGGCGAGCGCCCGGCTGCTCTGCTCTACCCTGGGGCGCATGATGGTCTTTGCACCGGCCTTCGGGGCGGTGACGTCCACCGTGGGCCTCTACCTGTCCTGGGCCTTTAACCTGCCCACCGGCGGCGTCATCGTGCTGACCATGATTGCCGGGTTCCTGCTCTGCTGGGCGGTCAGTCGGGTACTTCACGGCCGCTTCCCCCTGAAAAGTGCAACTTCCCGTTAAAAGGTGACGGGCACGTGCACTTTTCCGGGGGCATTTTTTGACGGGGAGTCTGCCCTCTGCATAAATGGTAAGCACTAGCCCCAAGCAGGAGCCTGTTTAATCTTCACCTAGCTGAGCGTCGAGACGTTCGCGATCTCTATGGCGTTGATGAGCAGAAATTTTACTTGCTAGGACCAAAAACACCACTATTCCAATAACGCCTCCAACCAGTAGCCCGCGAGAAAAATCATGGTCCACGACGTCTAAGGTATTCCAGCAAATACCACCCACGACCATGGCCGATACGATGACCGTCAGAAGCTTCCATAAGGAGTGCTGTGTCGGACGGGGGGATGGCACACGTTTACGCAACCATGAATCCCTCACCGCCATAGCGAAAATTAGTACCCCCATAGGCATTACTGCCCACATCGAATACATCCCAGGCAATACCCAAGCTAGAACAGCAGACGCCACAAACATCAGGTTCATAGTCCAGGCGTAAGAAATCGCAGTTGCCCTGTACAACACCTCACGTTCGTACTCGTCATCCACTGATTCGTCGTAGTCGTTCAAAATTTTTTCGTTAAAACTCATGAATCCTCCATTTCAGGGTCAAAGACCTCTTCTACTGTCCTCCCCAAAACCCGGCAAATTGCTAAAGCAAGATGCACCGATGGGGAGTAGTTACCCTTCTCAATATTTGCGATTGTTTGCCTTGAAACACCGACGCGGGTCGCAAGGTCCGCCTGCGAGATTTCTTGCCATCGCCTAAATTTCCGAACCATATTGGTTGTGGCTTCTGTTGTCATATGTGAACTCCAACGTGTCAACCTCCGTTAAGTGTAAACTATTTTTTACATTAAGGAATGAAAAATTATCATTCAGCAAAGAAAATTTCTCTTCCGCTCGTAGACATCGCTCATAACTTAATTGCTGACAAGGTACGCCTGCTCTGCCTAGGATGAAGTTGAGAAGTAAGTACACATTGGGAGAAAACATGATTTTCATTGTTGTGAAGTACCAGGTTAAGGACGGCGACCGCGAGGGCTTTTTGGCCGCTACCCGCGAGTTTACCGAGGCCACCCGCGCTGAGCCGGGCAACAAGTGGTTTGAGTGGTCACTGAGCGTGGAAGACCCCAACGAGGTTGTTCTCGTTGAGGCTTTTGAGGACGACGCCGCGGCAGCTCACGTAGAGTCGGACCACTTCGCCAAGGGGCTAGAAGCCATGAAGCCCTGGCTGACCGAAACTCCCAAGATTATTTCTCGCACGATCGACGGCAATGACTGGGATGAAATGGGAGAGCTGAAAATTTCGTAGCTTGCTCCGCACCCGGACGCCGGTGGGCAGGTAGTTGCCCACCGGCGTCCTTGTTTTTGTTCTCGGGCTTGTGCCCGGGGTGTTGGGCTGGGGTTATCTCTTGACCGATTGACTAGAATGGGTGTAGAGGTCGCCGTGGGGCGTCCTGAGTTTTACTGCCTACGACCGGGGAGCCATATGACTTTGCCGAATGCCGCCCAGGCCCACCACGATGAGCATCTTGATGCTGACCATACGTCGGTTTCGCTTGCTGTTTCTACCGTGATTTTGGCTCTGCGCCGCAAGGAGGGCGAGTCTCACCATTCGCTGTGGCTGCCTCTGGTGCGTCGCTTGCGTGAGCCCTATAAGGGCCAGTGGGCTCTGCCGGGTGGCCCTCTTCAGCCCGACATGTCGCTTGAAGAGGCGGCTGGTTATACCCTTCAGCGGGCGACCGGCCTGGTGCCGGGGTATCTTGAGCAGCTCTATGCTTTTGGCGATGTGCACCGCACCCCGGATTACAAGATTATGCGTGAGGGTGGCTCTCTGCCTGTTCCTGCTGAGGAAGATAAGCATGAGCGGGTGGTGTCGGTGATTTACTGGGCGTCGATTCCCCAAACCGAGGTGAACCGCACCCGCGTGCACGAGAACATCCGCTGGTTCCCGATTGACGAGCTCCCTATCCTGGCCTTTGACCACAACGAGATCGTTGAATACGCCCTCTACCGCCTGCAGAATAAGGTGGAATACTCCCGTATCGCCCACTCCTTCTTGGGTGAGGAGTTTACGCTCGCCCAGCTGCGTGAGGTCTACGAGGCGATTTTGGGTCGGGCGCTTGACCCGGCGAACTTCCGCCGCCAGATTGCGGCGTCCAAGTCTATTATTGATACAGGTAAGCGTGTTGAGGGCACCCGCCACCGCCCGCCGCGCCTTTACCGCTACAACCACTCGCGCGCCTTTGCGGACCAGGGCCCTCTGGGCATGTACCGCGAGGCCGCCTATCATGCCGAACAGGGGAAATAAAATTTATGAAGCGCCTAGCGCCCTTAGTAGCAGTCACTGTGCTCGCTTTATCTGCATGCGGCTCATCCACAGAAGCAACCCCTGAAGCGAACCCCACCATTACATACACCGATGGCATGACCGCCACTGTAGTTTCCGTGGAGTCCGCTAACACATTTACCGCCAATATCGATGGAGTTGAGAAAGAAGTTCGGTTAATCAACACCGCGGCTCCTTCGAGCAATGGCGTTGCTTTATCAAGCACTTGTCTCATCGATGAGTCCAAGGCTCTTCTTTCGGAGAAGCTGCCCGAGGGTAGCCAGGTGACTCTGAATTTTGATGAGTCCCAGCGCGGGGCAACCGGCTATGTTGAGGCTGCGGTGTATACGGGTGATGCTTTTATCAACCGGGATATGGCGCGGGCCGGCATGGTTACTACCACGTTTACCACTAACGCAGACAAGTTCTACGGCGAGATTTCTCAGGCCCAGCAGGACGCCGCCAACGAAGGTATCGGCCTATACTCCAGGGATATCGAGTGCACGATTCCCGCACAAATCCAGGCACAAAAGACAGTTGTAGAGGACGCTAAGAACTGGGAAGTAGACACATCAGCTGAAGCACCGCTAGAGCAAAAGCAACGTGAAAACGAACGCCAAGCTATCTACCGTGATGCCTCTGCTGTATACAAGGACTTAGAAGAGCAGACTAAAGCACCTGCCCAATGGGTAGGGTCGATTGTGACCTTAGATGCCGTAAAGGCACAGCTGAGTGAGCTCCGATCACTCCTAGGCGACGATTTCTACCCGTCGAATGGTACCAGCGTGAACCAGCAGAAGAAGGCTGAGGCCGAGGCTACTCCGGTACGCCCGGGTTCCTAGACAACGGTTGAACGTAGCGGACGCCGTCCCTCACCTCCGTGCCTGTAGGCAGGAGGGCGAGGGGCGGCGTCCTTGTGTTTGGTCTGGTGGGTGAATTTAGGGGGTTGAAGTAGGGCTTTCCGGGTCTTCGGGGTGAGGTGTATCGCCCGGGTGGGTGTTGTCCGGGTTGGCTGAGGTGGGTTCGGGAGCTGGCGGCTGGCTAGCTTCAGCCGGGGGCTCGCCCTTGGCGTCCTTTTCTGCTTTTTCGCGTTCTAGTCTTTCTCGTTCGGCTTCTTCTGCCAGGTTGTAGACGATGCGTTTGCTGTCGCGGGCGCGGACGAGGGCGTCGCGCAGGGTTTTGACGGACTGGGTTTGGGCGACGGTTGAGAGCAGGGGCAGGTCGCTGGCAGTTTCGTATTCTTCTAGGCGGCGGGTGAGAGAGTCGGCGGCTTCTAGGGGCTCCTTGAGATCTATTCCCTGAGCGTTATTTATACTGGTGAGGGTTGAATTGAGACGGGCAGGGAGGGTGCAGTCAATGGTTCGGCTGTAGATACCTGCCTGCTGCTGGTCGGCCTGGTCTTGGGCTGCACTGATGGTGTCGTAAAGGGTGGAGCCGCCTTCGGGAATAGCCACGCCGAACCCTGCCCGGGCCATTTCGGTGTTGAGCATGCGCCCGTCGGGGAGGGTGACTGCGGCTTTGACGGTGATGGTGGGGCTTACGGACGGGTCGGGCTGGCTGGTTTCACCCGCCCCGAGGGCCTCGTCGTAGGTGAGGGTGACGGGCGAGCCGATGGGAAGAAGCTTGGCCAGGTAGTCAGCGGCTTCGGGGGCCAGGCAGCGCATGTCTTCGTTTTCGTGTTTAGCCTGCGGGGTGACGAGGCCAAGTAGGTCCACGGTGATGGTGGTTCCATCGCGCTCCATACTGAGGGTGTCGGCGTCGATCACGCGAAGGACGCGGGCTACCGAAGTTTCATCTGTCGCGCTGGGGGGTGGCGGTGCTGGCAGGCTCAGCAGCATTGCCAAAGAGGCCGCAAGCGGTGAGGGTGAACACACCGACCGTGAGAGTGGCGGGTGCAAAAATGCGGGCAGGGCGCATAGATTTACTCCTTTGTGTTGCTCACCATACTAGGTGCCCCAGTGGTTGACCTGCCAGTATTACAGCCCCAGGTTGTGCCCTTAAAAGCCGGGTGCCGGCGTCCGCTCTGCTGAGAAGGACGCCGGCACCCGGCTTTATCTCTACACGCGGGGCGTGAGGGGTTTAGGCTTCGGGAATGACGAGGCCCTTGGTCTGGGAGACTGCGCGGTCGAAGCGGGCTGCGACGTCTTCCCAGTTAACGATGTTCCAGAAGGCCTTGACGTAGTCGCCCTTGACGTTCTGGTAGTCGAGGTAGAAGGCGTGCTCCCACATGTCGAGCTGCAGGACGGGGATCAGGGCGACGGAGATGTTGCCCTGCTGGTCGTAGAGCTGCTCGATGACGAGGCGCTTACCGACGGTGTCCCAGGCCAGGATGGCCCAGCCGGAGCCCTGGATGGTGAGGGCTACGTTTTCGAAGTGGGCGCGGAAGTCGTCGAAGGAGCCGAAGTCGTTGTCGATAGCTGCTGCCAGTTCACCGACGGGCTTGTCGCCGCCCTCGGGGGAGAGGTTCTTCCAGAAGATGGAGTGGTTGGTGTGGCCGCCCAGGTTGAAGGCTAGGTCCTTGGAGAGCTTGCCGATGTTGGCGAAGTCGCCCTTTTCGCGGGCTTCTTCCATCTTCTCCAGGGCGGTGTTAGCGCCGCCAACGTAGGTGGCGTGGTGCTTGGAGTGGTGCAGCTCCATGATGCGGGCTGAGATGTGGGGCTCGAGGGCTGCGTAGTCGTAGTCGAGTTCGGGGAGAACGTACTTTTCTGACATGGTCATTCCTTTCGTCGAAGGCCCTTCTCTGGGTCTTTCTGGGTTTAACTCTACACACTGGGGCGCGCGAGGTCACGAGAGGTTACTTGATAAGTCCCCTTGTTTAGCCGTGGGCAAAATGGCCTGAAACGGGGCAGGCGGACGCCCGGGGCAGGTTCTCCACAGTTTTCCACTTAAGAGTGGGGAAAGTTATCCACAGGTGGGGATAAAACTGGGGATATTCGAATTACACGGGTGGGAGTTTCGAAAATGTTCGAGAGACCTGGGGGTAAAACGGGGTGATTGGCGGGTGAAAAGTTCGAAAATACACCGGTGTTGTTCGAAAATAACATCGGTGTCACTTATCCACGGGTGTGGATAAGTGCTGTGGAAAACAGGGTTTTGGGGCACTTTAACTCGGTGGATACTGGACTTTTACCCACAGGGTACAGAGTTTTCCACGTTTTAAGTGGATATTGTTCACAGAGTTATCCACAGGTGGGGATAAAAGATGCCCCGGTCGCCTAAACAGGCTGACCGGGGCATCTCTTACTAGATAATCCAGACTTATAGCTGTGGATAAGTACTGTGCATAGAACCTCTCACACTAACCCTGCAGGCTAGGACGGTTGTAGTCCACCACTTCCTCAACAGACAGAATCTCATTCAAAATATCTTCCTTGCCGTCCAAAGCATACTTGAAGCGGATACCGTCAAGGTTGATACGGGCCTGGCGGTGATATTCGGGGTAAAGCTGACCCCACCCTACGGTCGAGGCATCAACGTTAAAGTAGGTATCGAATCCGTAACCTGAAAGAGTCTCCCACTTGGGCCCTGCGTACTGTTCTACCCCCGCGATATCTGACCCGAAGGGGTAAATCAGCAGGTTCGTGTCCCCTACAATCGGGCGAACCTCTGTATCCCACTTGCGGGCGTCCTCAGCTAGAGCCGCAGGGTTAATATCGCCGTAGCCCGGGTGCCCCCATGAGTGGGAGGCGATACGCCACCCATCTGCCTTGAGAGCTTCCGAAACATCGGTAGCCTTCTGAATATCGGCTTCCCTGGTGGTGGAATCTGGGTAGGCGATCTCTGAAGTGCGGTAACCAAAGACTCCGTTATACCCGGTTACTGCCAGAACTCCCTTAGAACCCCGGTATGAGAAATCGGGGTGTTCCTCTACAAACCGGTCAACGATAGGAACCATATCAAAGTCGCCAACCTCCTCACGCCCGTCCGGGTGAACGTAGGTAGCCTTTACCTGCCCATCCTCATTCAGGGTGAGGTTAGTAGCAAAACCGTCGCCCTCCATATATTCGTAGTAGTTGGGGTCGTCCTGGGAGAGAACCAGGGGCTTTTTACCGGCAGGTAGGTAGATATCCTGGTAGGTCATCTCGCCGTTGACAGACTGAGAGATGTATTCGGGGTTAATCAGCACGTAGTCGTTGGCATACAGCTGCTCCAGAATAGCCTCGAACTCTTCGATGCTCACCATATAGTCGTCATAGCCTGTCGACTCATAGTCTCCGTCATACGCCAAAGACGTATCGACAATCAGCGAATGCACAAAAACATGCGCAATTTTTGAGTTATCTTCCCATAGGACAGCGGCATCACGAGCGGCGCTAATTTCAGAGCGGGCACGGTCAATGCTCTCACCCGAGAAACCCTCTAATGCAGCAAGCGCCTCAGCGTAATCATACGAAGCAGCTAGGGTCGTTGCGGTCTTCAGCGCTGCTTCTTCGGGGTTGATAGAGGGTGATGCGCTGCTGGCAGAGCTGTTATGCTCCGCCGCTGTCTGTGAGCCTGAGTCACCGCAGCCAGAGAAAGTAGCCAACACCAGCGCAGAGGCAGCAACTGAGGTCATCAAACGAGTAGAAAAGGTCGCGGAAAGCACGGGGAAAACACCTAGTCGAGAGAGGCTACATTCGAGACGTTGATGACCGTACTGGGCTTATCCCCCAGTACTGATTCACCGATTTTAGCTAAGGACTTCACCTGGCGAGCGTTGAGCTGATCAAAAATAATACGTCGCACAGCTTCGACATGACCGGGGGCAGCCTCCTGCACCTTAGCCAGACCGCCAGGGAGCAGGTGGCAGATAGAGACGCGGCGGTCTTTTTCCCAGATGCTACGCTCAACAAAGTTGTCTTTTTCAAGTCGGGTGACCACCCGTGAAAGACGGGGCAACAGGGTGTTGGTCTGCCGGGCCAGATCTGTCATGGTGAGCTTGTGCTGGGGAGATTCTGAGAGCATAGCCAGCACCATGTACTCAACAAAGCTAAGGCCCGAGTCCTTCTGCAGCTGGCTTTCAAGCTGACCGGGCAGGTTAAACATGATAGAGGAGATAAAGAGCCAGCCTTCGCGCTCTTCTTCGTTCAGCCATCGGGTGCTCTGGTTAGCAGCTACAGGGGTTTCTTCGCTCATGGTTCCTCTGGTCGGTACTGTAGGCAAAAGTGGGGGTTGTCTATACCTAGTCTAAGTTTCTTTCGAAAGGGTTTCTGCTTCTGGTGCAGCCGTGTTGAGGCGATTTACGAAAAATATAGATTATTTAGCGCTAATTTTACCCCTGAGAGTTGATGGAGCACCCTCCACCGGCCCTGTTTGTTAGCATGGCTCGCTCCCAAAACCTATTCACGTCATTTAGTTCCTCTCCACTCCATCCATTTGATAAGCTGGATTACTAAGGTGTGCCGGGAAGACTGGTCGGCCCGCCCAACTCACCGCAGCCCCACCTGAAGGTAGGCTCCCGCGGCGCTACAGGCGTCCGCACCAATCCCCCCTTCAGAAGCGTGTGGTGAGTAGGCGGTTTATCGTTACTCATCGACCTCAAAGAGCGTTTATGTCATCAGAAAACACCGTCCTATCGCGCGGATCCTACAAGGAATCCCAGCGCATTTCAGAGATTCTCTCCAAGGAATCCACCGGCGGCATCATCCTGCTGGTTGCCACCGTCCTCGCCCTCGTTTTTGCTAACTCAGCCGCCGCCGAGCACTACTTCGGCCTGCGCGACACCTACCTGGGCGCAGACTTCTGGGGCCTGCACCTTAAACTCTCCATCGGTCACTGGGCAGCCGACGGCCTGCTAGCGGTCTTCTTCTTCCTGGTCGGTCTGGAACTCAAAAAGGAATTTGTCGAGGGCGACCTGCGCAATCCCGGCAAGGCCCTCGTTCCTATCGTGGCTGCAGCCGGCGGTGTTGCCCTGCCCGCCATTATCTACGTGCTGGTCAACCTCAACAGCAGTTCTGAGGCGCTGGGGGGCTGGGCTATTCCTGCAGCAACCGATATCGCCTTCGCGGTGGCCGTCCTCGCTGTTATCGGCTCCCACCTACCTTCAGCCCTGCGTACCTTCCTGCTGACCCTGGCTGTGGTCGATGACCTGATCGCCATCACCATCATCGCCCTCTTCTACACCTCAGACCTGAAGATCGGCTTCCTGGCCCTCTCCATCATTCCCATTGCCCTCTACGCCCTGGTTGCCCGCAAGGGTGAGAAGCTCTTCCACCTCTCCCCGGCTGCGTCCTGGTTTATCCTGCTGCCCATCGGGTTTGTGGTCTGGGTGCTCTTCCTGAACTCGGGTATTCACGCCACAATTGCTGGCGTTATCCTGGCCTTCATGATTCCCGTGCGCAAGAACAAGCGCACCGAAGCAGCGGACGCCCACCACGGCCTGGCCGAGGTCATGGAGCACCGCGTGCGCCCCTTCTCCGCAGGTTTCTGTGTGCCCGTCTTCGCCTTCTTCTCAGCGGGCGTCGCTATCGGCGGCTTCCAGGGCTTCGTTGACGCGGTCACCGAGCCGATTGCTTACGGCATCATTCTGGCCCTGATTTTCGGCAAGATGATTGGTATTACTGTCTCCACCTGGCTCATTACCCGCCTGCGTCGTGCCAACCTCGACCCCGATATCGCCTGGATTGACGTCATCGGCGTGGCCACCCTGGCCGGCATCGGCTTCACTGTCTCCCTGCTGATTGCCGAGCTGTCCTTCGGCCTGGGCTCCGACTACAACGACGCCGCTAAGGTCGCGATTCTGACCGCCTCGGTCACCGCCGCCCTGCTCGGTGCCATCATCCTGTCGATCCGCAACAAGCACTACAAGCAGGTTGCGCTCAAGGAGACTGTGGACGAAAACCAGGACGGCATCCCCGACGTCTTCACCGACAATACGGACGCACCCCGCCCCGGCGCCTAGCATCCGCCCCGGCGCCTAGCATCCGCCCCCGCTACCTCAAGGGGACCTTATTTCCTCAAAGGGACCGCATAATTTGCGGTCCCTTTTGGGTTGTGCGGTCCCCTTGTGTGCGGGACAGGTGCGCGGAGGCTTTTCAAACGGGGCGGACGCCAGTGTGCAGTTCTGCATCTCAGATTCCGGCATTAGCTGGGCTAAAGGAGCATAATGGAACCTGAAGCAAGCGAAGACACACCCGACCTAAGGAGAGGCATGACCCAGACGCCTCACAAGGACCCGCTCTTTTCCCGCGGATCGTACGCCGAGACCAGCCGCGTCTCAGAGATTATGCGCAAGGAATCGGTGGGTGGTTTTATTCTGCTCGCCGCCACCGTGCTCGCCGTTATTCTGGCTAACTCCCAAGCCGCACATTTCTACGAGAGTGTGCGCGATACCGAGCTGGGCTTGAACATTCCCGGCTTCAGCCATCTGATGATGAACGTGCACCTGTGGGCCGCTGACGGCCTGCTCACGGTCTTCTTCTTCCTCACCGGCCTAGAACTCAAAAAAGAGTTCGTGGTGGGCGACCTGCGTGACCCGGGTAAAGCCGTCGTCCCCATCGCGGCGGCCTTCGGCGGTGCCATGACCCCGGCTATTATCTATTTCGCCATCAACCACGGCAATGAGACCGCTGTGCACGGCTGGGCTATTCCCGCCGCTACCGATATCGCTTTCGCGGTGGCCGTCCTGGCCGGTGTGGGCACCTTCCTGCCCGCGGCCCTGCGCACCTTCCTGCTGACCCTGGCTGTGGTCGATGACCTGATTGCCATCGTCATTATCGCCCTCTTTTACACCAGCAATTTCCACGCCTGGTACCTGATTGTTTCTATTATTCCCATCGGGCTATATTTCTGGCTGACCCACAAACACGAAAAACTGTTCCACGACCACAAGTGGGCGGCCTGGGTAATCCTGCTGCCCCTGGGCCTTATCACCTGGGCCCTCTTCCTGGAATCTGGTATTCACGCCACCATCGCGGGCGTCATCCTGGGCTTCTGCGTGCCCGTGCGCATGACCGTCCAGGCTAAGCAGGCCGACGCCCACGCCTCCCTGGCTGAGACCCTGGAGCACCGCCTTCGTCCGCTCTCCACCGGCTTCTGCGTCCCCGTCTTCGCCTTCTTCTCCGCCGGTGTAGCCGTTGGCGGCTGGGACGGCCTCAAAACCGCCCTGGCAGATTCCGTTGCTATCGGTATTATGGTCGGCCTGGTGCTGGGTAAAACCGTTGGCATTACCGGCACCACCTGGCTCATTACCCGCTTCCGCGGCGTGAACCTAGACTCCGATATCAAGTGGATTGACGTGATCGGCCTAGCCGTCACCGGCGGTATCGGCTTCACCGTTTCCATGCTGGTCGCCGAGCTCTCCTTCGAGTCAGGCTCCCTGCACACCGAGGACGCCAAAATCGGTATTATGATCGGCTCGGTTATCGCAGCGGTCTTAGGCGCAATAATCCTGTCGATCCGCAACAAGCACTACAAGCAGATTGCGCTGAAGGAAAGCGTGGACGAGAACGAGGACGGCATCCCCGACGTCTTCACCGACAACACGGACGCACCCCGCCCCGGCGCCTAGCGTCCGTCCGCCCCATCTCGCAGGGTAGGTGCCATCTAACTCAGAAAAACCCACCAACCAGCTGGGTTTTTCCGAGCCAGATGGTACCTATCCGTTTAAAGCGGTGCACGAAACGGCAACATCACAGTAGACATGTTTTGCACAAACGCAACCGAGCTGTGAGAATTACCCCTAGTGTTCACCGCCCTAGCGCCGGTGATTCTCCGCCCTTACTGCCCACCGTGCCGCAGCTAAGGCGCCCCACCAAGGTGCAACCGCGCCCACCCATACCCCGGGCAGGTCCGCCCTTTTAACGATTTGGAGTACACATGGATACTCTGCTCAACGCAGTGAACTGGATTAACGAATCCACCGCTGGAGCAACCGAGGTTATCACCGGCATCTCAGACACGCTCTGGGCCTACTTCCTCATGTACGCTCTGGTAGCCGTAGGTCTGGGCATCACCATCGCAACACGAGGCGTTCAGTTCCGCCTGATTGGCGAAATGTTCCGCACCCTCAAGGATCCGGCAGGTACCGAGTACAACGGCAAGAAGAGCATCTCAGCCTTCCGCGCCTTTACAGTTTCGGCCGCCTCCCGCGTGGGTGTGGGTAATATCGTCGGCGTTGCTATGGCTATCATCCTGGGTGGTCCCGGCGCTGTCTTCTGGATGTGGGTCATCGCCTCCATCGGTGCAGCATCCGCCTTTGCAGAGTCCCTGCTGGGTCAGCTCTACAAGCGCAAAGGTGAGGACTCCTACATCGGCGGTCCTGCCTACTACATGGCCCGCGGCCTCAACGCTCGCTGGTTGGGTCTCATCTTCGTTGCCTTCATCGTGATCACCTACGCCTTCGTGTTCGTGGCTGTGCAGACCAACTCCATCGTGGGTGCGGCAGCTGGCTCCTTCGGCGTTGACATCAGCGGTACCAACGGCATGGGCTTCCGCGTCACCCTCGGTATTATCATCGCGGTCATTGCGGGCTTTATTATCTTCGGCGGCATCCGCACCATTTCCTCGGTCACCGAGATCCTGGTTCCCTTCATGGCAGTTCTCTACCTGATTCTGGGTCTGATCATTGTTGCAATGAACCTGGGTGAGGTTCCCGCTGTACTGGGGGCTATCTTCGCCGGTGCTTTCGGTCTGGAAGAGTTCGTGACCGGCACCCTCATCGGTGTGATTACCCAGGGCATGCGCCGCGGCCTGCTCTCCAATGAGGCCGGCATGGGTACCGCACCTAACGCCGGTGCGACCGCGTCCGTCTCCCACCCCGCCAAGCAGGGCTTCGTGCAGGCTCTGGGCGTCTACTTCGACACCATGCTGGTCTGCTCCGTCACCGCCTTTATCGTGCTGGTAGCCGGCGACATCCCCTACGGCAACAGAGACATGTCGAGCACCCTCACCCAGACTGCACTCTCAACCCACCTGGGTCCCTGGGCGGTTCACTTCCTGACCGTGGCGATTGCCCTCTTCGCCTTCTCATCCATCATCGGTAACTACTACTACGGCGAGTCCAATGTCCGCTTCGTCACCGAGAAGCACCTGCCCATGAACATCTTCCGCGTCATCGTGATTCTGTTCGTGTTCTTCGGTGCCATCGCTTCACTGGATCTGCTGTGGAACCTCGCCGACTTACTCAACGGCGGCATGGTCATCGTCAACCTGACCGCGGTCTGCCTGCTGATGCCTAAGGTCATGAAGGTGCTCCGCAACTACGAGGCCCAGCGTAAGGCCGGTCTCGAACCGATTTTCCAGGCCTCTGATCTACCTGAGATTAAGAACCTGGACGCCTGGGACGGCACCGATGAGCTCACCCAGCGCGAATACTGGGAGAACTTCGACCGCGAGCAGGCTGAAAAGCGCGCCGCCCGCGGCAAGTAGTTCACCCTTCGGGTAGCTATTCCGTTAGGACGCTGCCGCCCGCCACCCTGCCCCTTGGCAGGGATGGTGAGCGGCGGCGTCCTGGTTTTAAACCCCTATACTGAAAGCTGTTCTTAACCGCCACCGGGGCAGGCTACTTACGCCCGCCCCACCGCAGAGGATGATCTTTAGCGACAATGACCAACGACTTCCGCCATAAAGGCCTCGCCGCAGGGCGCCTGGGGCTAGCTTCTTCAACCGTCATCGGGGTTGCGTCAACCGCCCCCATGTACTCACTGGCTGCCTCTATCGGCTTCATCGTGATAGCTGTGGGCTATCAAGCCCCGATAGCCCTAATTTTGGGCTTTATCCCGATGCTCCTGACGGCGCTCTCCTATAAGGAGCTAAACGAGGCGGTGCCGGATTCGGGTACGGTCTTCACCTGGGGTGCTAAGGCTTTTGGGCCGAAGACCGGCTGGATTTCTGGCTGGGGCGTTATCGTGGCGGGCGTGATTGCTATGGCTAATCAGACCCAGATTGCGGCGATCTATTTTTGGCTGCTGCTGGGGCAGGACGATCTGGCCCACAACAAGCACGTCATTGTGGCAACCGGCGTTCTGGTAATTGCCCTAACCACCTGGATTTCCTACCGCAATATTGAGGCTGGTTCACTAACCCAGTGGCTGCTGGTTGGTATTCAGTATGTGGCGATTGTGCTGTTGGCGCTAGGTGTTTTTAACTCCCTGGCGTCAGGCGCGGTGGCGGGCTTTGCGTTTGAAGCTAACTGGTTTAACCCCTTTGAGGCTAGTTTTGACGGCATGATTCAGGCCGTGCTGATTGCTATTTTCATCTACTGGGGCTGGGACACCTGCCTGGCGATCGCTGAGGAAACCAAGGATCCGCACCGCACCCCGGGGCGCGCGGCCGTCCTTTCCAGCTCTATTTTGGTGGTCACCTATGTGTTTGTGACCGTGGTGGCCCTGATGTACGCGGGCGCTGGGTCGGGTGGGATCGGCCTGGCTAACCCCGATAATTCGGACGACGTTTTCGCCCCCTTTAAGGACGCCGCCCTGGGCTCCTGGGGGTGGGTCATCATTCTGGCGGTGGCTGTATCTGCCCTGGCGACCTGCCAGACCACGATTCTGCCTTCGTCCCGCGGCATTTTTGCGATGGCTATCTACCGGTCAATCCCGGCTAAGTTCGGCGATGTGCACCCCAAGTTCAAGACCCCTAAGACTTCCACTATTTATATGGGTGTATGTTCGGCTCTTTTCTACGCGGGCATGACCTACATCAGCGAGAACATGCTGGCCGATACAATTGAGGCCGCCAGTGTGGCTGTGGCCCTGTACTACGCGGTGACGTCGTTTGCCTGTATCAAGTACTACCGAGGTGATATTTTCACTAGCGCCCGCAACGTGGTGTTCCGGCTGGTTATTCCGGCAACCGGTGGTCTGATGATGACGGGTATTCTCGTTATTTCGCTCTACAACATGGCTGACCCTGAGTATGGCTACACCCAGATGCTGGGCACCAGCGGTGTGTTCGTTACGGCGGTTGCCTCGTTTGTGATTGGCTTTGGCCTGATGGCACTGCTGATGGGCCGTGACGAGTTCAAACCCTTCTTCCGGGGCGATACCCTGAACATGGATACCCGGGTGAAGGTACCTGAATCTGCTGACCTCGACGAGGTAAAGTAAGCCACCCGTGCCACCATGCCCTCTCTATCAGCGGTCAAACGTGTGACATGGAGGTCAACACGCCATGAAGGTCTAGTAATTTTTTACAGATAGATAAAATTTGCACTATTGAGGGGTGGTTTTGTTTCACCTTGCCAGACCCCAAACAGGGGCAAGGTTCTACACCTGCCCGGTTTTTATCCCCTTTTATACCTACAGAATCTCAGGTTTTGCAGAGGTTGGAATGTCATACTTGGTGTAGTAGGTCTGGAAGAGTTTGGGCTGACAGACCTGCGATTCAGAGTATGAGTGTGTTTCAAATTTATCGTCTCTGATAGCTGCCCGCAGGGGTGTGGGCAGTAAACCGAAGTGGAGGCGGGCCCCCTGGGAAGGGCTCGTCTCCACTTCTCTTTATCCCTTTCTTTGACTCCGAAGTACAGTAGATACGAATTCTTTGACTCCGAAGTACAGTAGATACGAAACACCCGCCTCGGCAAGGAGAGCCAGTGGCTATTGACCCGCAGCACACCCAGATTAAAGAGACCGCTTTTGCGTTGGCCCGCAAGTTTGGTTGGGCTCTGGAATATAACGGCGGCCTGGAGCTAGACGGCGAGTTCCTTGACGATGCCGACCTGTCGGTGGAGCGCACCGAGGACGGCGTGCAGGTGGAGTACGTGCTCAACATCAGCTATGCCGATTCCACGGCCTACGGCTACACGCTGACTCGCGAGGCGGCGAGCACGCCGTCGTCCGCTTTTGGGGCGGGTGTGTTTGGCCAGGACGCCGGCAGCCAGACCCCTGCACCCAGCAGCTTTGGTGCCGGGGCTAGTTTTGGCCTAGGGTCTTTCGCTACGGATGGCCTGCCGGGTGAGAATGCGGTGACCCTGGCTGAGAAGTATTACATCACCACGCTGGCTGAGCTGATTGAGGCTGTGGAGGCGAAACTAACCGCTCTGGCTATCTAAGGGGTTCCGCAGGCTCACGCTCGCTGCCGACCCTCTCGCCTGGTTCGCTTCGCTCACAAGGCGATTCACGCCAGCCGCCGAGCCAGCAGCTTCGCTGTGAGCCTGCTCCACCCACCTTAATGAATAGGTCTCTAGGTCGGCTTTCTTTTCTATCAATCGCGCGTGCCTGCTGCGCATTACCCCTCCCAAAAGGTAAGGTTGCTTAAAATTCCTTTGATCCCAGGAGGGCTCCCATGGCTGACTTTACCTACACCGCCGCCTACCCCTACGCCGAAGAAACTGTGCGCACCTGGTTTATGCGCCCGGGTGCCCTGACCCGGGCGACCCCTCACTGGGCTGGGTCGGTGGTTGAGGAGGGCAGTCCTCAGGAACCGGGAAGTACCACTCATACCCGGGTGGCCCTGCCGCTGACCTCGGGCCTGCTGACCCTGCCGTGGGCAGCTCGCCACACTCGGGCGTCCGCCGATTCCTTTACCGATGAGCTGGCCCGCGGCCCCCTTTCGGCCTGGGAGCACACCCACGATTTCCTGCCCACCCCGGGCGATACGGTGGTGCGTGACAATATTACTTTTAGGGTGCTCCCCACAACCCCTACACCCGTAGAAAAGGTGGCGGCTAGCGCCGAGCGACTGGCTCAGGTGGCTGCTCAGAAACAGCTTGAGAAGGTTTTTGCTGCCCGCAAGCGCCGTATCCGCGCTGATCTTGATTTCCAGCAGCGCTATGAAAGTGACCCTCTGACGGTAGTGGTTGCGGGCGCATCGGGCATGGTTGGCCGTCAGGTGGTTGCCCTGCTGACCGGTGGTGGGCATACGGTGCGCACGCTGGTGCGTCGCGCTCCCGAGGCGGAGCACGAGTTCCGCTGGGACCCTTCTGCCGGCAAGATCGATGCTGCCGCTTTTGAGGGTGCGGACGCCGTCATCCACCTGGGCGGGGCCAGCATCAACCAGCGGTTTACCGAAGAGAATAAGCAGAAGATTCTTGATTCCCGTGTTGAGTCCACAACCCTGCTGGCAACAACTCTAGCTGAGCTTGTGCAACAGAGGGGTGCGGACGCTGCCCCGCGGGTTTTCGTCTGCGCTTCGGCGGTGGGGTTCTACGGTGCTGACCGGGGTAATGAGGTGCTCACTGAAGAAGATAGCGCCGGGCGTGGCTTCTTGGCGGAGGTGTGCCAGGCATGGGAGGCTGCCTGTGAGCCTGCCCGCGAGGCTGGACTTCGAGTAGTGAACGTGCGTACCGGCCTGGTGCAGTCTGCCCTGGGTGGCATGTTGCGCCTGCAGCTTCCGGCCTTCTTGAGCGGGACCGGTGGTTGGATTGGTTCAGGTAAGCAGATGCAGAGCTGGATCAGCCTGGACGATATTGCCGGTATCTACATGCACGCTGTTCTCACTGAAAAGTTAGAAGGGCCGGTGAACGCGGTGGCTCCCACGCCGGTAACGGCGAAGGCCCTGGCAAAGACGGTGGGTAGGGTGCTGCGCCGCCCCGTCCTGCTCCCTATTCCGCCTGCTGTGCCTGCTCTGGTGCTGGGGCAGGAGGGAGTGAAGGAATTAGCGCTGGCGAGCCAGCGGGCCAGTGCCGATAAGCTCTTGGCTAGTGGCTACGTTTTCTTTGAGCCGGAATTGGAGCGGGCTCTGGCTCACGAGCTCACCCGGTAGAGCTCTTTGTTTACCGAAATGTCACTGTAAACACCGGTAAGACGGCACGGAGCGGGCTATTCTGTTGAATGACACACATCATCATTCACCGAGCGAAAGATTAGCATGTCTTCTTCTCTCTCCCGCCGTCTTGCTGGCCTGGCTGCAAGTGGCGCAACCGTTGTTGCCCTGGTTGTTGCCCCCGTTCCGGGTGCAGGTGCAGCCGATACCACCACCCTGACCCTGCTGAACATTAACGACTTCCACGGTCGTATTTCCACCAGCATCGCTATGGGCCTGGCCAACACCATCCAGACCGAGCGCGCGGCTGCCACCGATGGCTCCCTGCTGCTGTCTGCTGGCGATAACGTGGGCGCCTCACTCTACGTTTCCAGCGTTCAGAAGGACCAGCCCACCCTGGACTACCTGAACGCCCTGGGCCTTTCTGCCAGCGCTGTGGGTAACCATGAGTTCGATGCCGGCATGGATGACCTGGTTAACCGCATCATCCCCGCGTCCTCTTTCACCTACCTGGGCGCCAACGTCCTGAAGGCTGACGGCACCCCCGCCCTGGAACCCTACTACACCACCGAGGTTAACGGCACTACCGTGGCCGTCATTGGTGCTGTCACCACCGAGACCCCGCAGCTGACCGACCCGTCAGCGCTGGCGTCCGTGCAGTTCAGCGACCCCATTGAGGCCGTGAACAAGTACGCCGCGCAGCTCTCCGACGGCGATGCGAGCAACGGCGAGGCCGACGTCATCATCGCTGAGTACCACGAGGGCGTAGACACCTCAGCCCCCGAGTCAGACGCTATCATCAACCAGACCAGCGCCGCTGTAGACGCTATTTTCACCGGCCACACCCACGCCGAATACGTTATTGACGGCGCGGTTCCCGGCCAGGCTGGCAAGACCCGCCCCGTTATTCAGACCGGCAACTACGGCGATAACCTGGGCAAGGTTGTGCTGACCCTGGACGCCGACAAGAACGTCACCGCCTACTCCTCCGAGCTGGTCAAGCGCATGAGCGCCCCCACCGCTGAAGAAATTGCAGCCGACCCCGTGCTGGCAAACGTCAACACCATCATCACCGACGCTAACGCCTACGCCACCGAGCAGGGTTCTGTTGTGGCGGGCCAGGTCAGCGCCCCCATCACCACCGGTTTTGACTCCACCAAGGAGACCCAGGGCGGCTTTGACATGCGCAACTACGAGTCCACCATGGGCCACCTGGTTGCCGACATGTACCTGGCTGCCGCTAACTCCACCGGCCGCACCCCCGCCGACATCGGTATCGTCAACCCCGGCGGCCTGCGCGATGAGCTGCCCGGCGGCCTGCGCACCTCACTGGGTCTGGCTGTCAACAAGAACGTGCGCGTCATGGACATCGTCAACGTGACCCCCTTCGCCAACAACCTCTGGACCACCGAACTCACCGGCGCCCAGCTCAAGACCGTGCTCGAAGAGCAGTGGCAGCAGAACTCAGCAGGCGAGATGGCAACCCGCCCCTACCTGCAGCTGGGCTTCTCATCGAACATCACCTACACCTACACCGGCTCCCCCGACGCTGAGGGCTACGCAACCCGCGGCTCCAACGTGCTCGATGTGTACGTCAACGGCACAAAGGTTGAGGACGCCGACACCTACACCGTCGCTATCCCCAGCTTCCTGCTGGGCGGCGGCGATAACTTCGGCACCCTCTCCCAGGGCGCCAACGCCAAGGACACCGCCCTAGTAGATTCAGACGCTTTCGTTTCTTACTTCAAGAACGCTGGCACCGTTGACCCCAACTTCGCCAAGCAGGCTGTGCGCGTGGCAGATCTGGCTGAGAGCTACGACGTCAACGGCACCCTGACATTCTCCCTGTCTGACCTGAACGTCCGCAGCTACGGTGTGCCCGCTCTGACCGAGCTGAAGGTTACCGTGGGCGGCGTTGAGGTTGGTACCGTCGCTGTTGCTGAGGACGGCACCGCGGCAGTTTCCCTGGACCTGGCAGGTAAGGGCGTCACCAACGGCACTCAC
Source organism: Rothia sp. 11273D007AR (assembly GCF_053547255.1). Lineage (NCBI taxonomy): Bacteria > Bacillati > Actinomycetota > Actinomycetes > Micrococcales > Micrococcaceae > Rothia > Rothia sp. 11273D007AR. Next base: position 114,254 of record NZ_JBPPWJ010000008.1, read on the forward strand.
GAGATTGTGCTGACCGATGCGACCGGCGTTGCTGGCACCACCGTCCGCCTCTCTGCGAACTTCACCGGTGAGATTGCTGAACCCACCCCCGCACCCTCCGAGGAGCCCACTGCGGCACCTTCTGAGGAACCGACTGTAGCTCCCTCCGAGCAGCCCACCGCCGCTCCCTCTGCTGAGCCGACCGCTGAGCCCACCGTGGCTCCCAGCTCCGACAGCAGCGACATCAGCAATGCCGGCTCTTCACGCCAGGAGTCAAGTAGCTCTTCCTCTTCGACCGGCAGCTCACTCGCTAACACCGGTTTCACCGCCTCTATGATTGCTGGCGCGGGCGCCCTGACCCTGTTTGCCGGTGGCGCTGCCCTGGTAGCTAACCGCCGCCGCAAGGCCTAGAGGTTTACACCGCAGGCTCCACGCCCTAGAACGGTGAACACCTAGTCTGCCCTCATAAAGGGACCAGATTACTCTGAATTGTATGCGTTGTGTACAAGGACTATGGGAGTAATCTGGTCCCTTTCTCTCTGCTCTGACCGCTACCATGGACACTATGCCCCTCGATGTCTTTTCCGCCCCCGTCCTATCCCTTACAGGCCTACTTGCGGCGGGCGTCCGCGCCGCTGAAGAAACCGGAACCCAGCTCAGCCTCTTCGGCTGGTTCTTCTACCCCCTACTCTTTCTTGCCATGGGCCTGGCCATTTTCTGCGTGCTCACCGTGCACCGCCAGCCCCACCTCAGTGAAATCCAGAAGCTCAAGTGGCTGCTCTTCACTCTTTTTATCCCTATCGTTGGCCCCCTAGCCTACTGGCTGCGCATGCGCGCTGACCGGCGCGAACTGGCTGAGTCCGCCAGCGCTCACTCTGAGAGCGAACCGGCCGCGCAGTAGGTAGCGCAAGAAGCGGGCAGGCGTAGAGTGAAAGGTGACAGCACCACCTCATTCAGGAGACTCTATGCCTATCACCGTCAAAGCCCTGCAAAAATTTGGCCCTGACCAGCCCTTCAAGATCACCGAAATCGAGCGTCGTGACCCCCGCGAGGACGATGTCGTCATCAAGATTGAGGCAGCCGGTATCTGCCACTCCGACATTCACACCATCCACAACGAGTGGGGCGAAGCCCACTTCCCCCTGGCTGTAGGCCACGAGATCGCGGGTACTGTTGAGGCTGTTGGGTCTGCCGTCACCAAGTTCAAGGTGGGCGACCGCGTGGGCGTTGGCTGCCTGGTCAACTCCTGCGGCGAGTGCGAGCAGTGCGCCGCTGGCTTCGAGAATAACTGCCTGAACGGCTCTGTGGGCACCTACAATTCCAAGGACGTGGACGGCACCATCACCCAGGGCGGCTACGCCCAGAAGGTCACCGTCAATGAGCGCTTCGTTCTGCGCATTCCCGACGCCCTGGATTTCGACGTGGCAGCGCCCCTGCTCTGCGCCGGTATCACCACCTACTCACCCCTGGCCCGCTGGGGCGTTAAGCCCGGCATGAAGGTAGCCGTGATGGGCCTGGGTGGCCTGGGGCACATGGGCGTGCAGATTGCTGCCGCTATGGGCGCTGAGGTCACTGTGCTCTCCCGCAGCCTGAAGAAGGCGGACGCCGCCGCCAAGCTGGGTGCCGCCCGCACTCTGGCAACCACCGATGAGAACTTCTTCACCGACCACCGCGGTGAGTTCGACCTGATTCTCAACACCATCTCAGCCCCCATCAGCCTGGACGCCTACCTGGGTCTGCTCAAGCCCCGCGGCATTCTCTCGGTTGTTGGCCTGCCCCCGGAGGCCCTGGAGATTCACATGAACCGCCTAATTGGGGGCGGCAAGGTACTCACCGGCAACAACATCGGCGGTATTCCTGAGACCCAGGAGATGCTGGACTTCTGCGCCGAGCACGGTATCGGCGCAGTGATTGAGAAGATCGGCGTGGACGAGGTCGATGCCGCCTACGAGCGCGTTGTCGCCGGCGACGTCCAGTTCCGCGTGGTGATCGATACCGCAACTTTCGACAGCGCTGAGGTCAGCGCCTAGCCGACCGCCGGCGTCCTCATCTTGAGGTAACTAGGGCCCCGCCCACCAAAGTGTGCGCGGGGTCTTAGCGCGCCCGGGGCCGCCGGGCAGTATTCTTAGGAACAACACAAACCTATTTGTTCCCCGAGGAGATTTCTATGGCCGGTGGTTTAGCGGCTCTCTTAGATGACGTAGCGGCTCTCGCCAAGCTGGCAGCCGCCAGCGTGGACGACGTAGCAGCGGCAGCTGGCCGCGCCAGCGTGAAGGCAGCCGGTGTGGTGGTGGACGACGCCGCCGTCACCCCGCAGTACGTACGCAATATCGAACCCAAGCGCGAGCTGCCCATCATCAAGAAAATTGCGATGGGCTCCCTGCGCAACAAGCTGGTCTTCATTCTTCCTGCAGCCCTGCTGCTGAGCCAGTACCTGCCCTGGATGCTCACCCCCCTGCTCATGCTGGGCGGCACCTACCTCTGCTTTGAGGGTGCCGAAAAGGTCATCGAGATGTTCTCCAAGAAGGAGCACGCCGAGGAAGAAGCCCCCGCCGTAGTGCAGGGTGAGGACGCCGAGAAGAAGATTATCTCGGGGGCTGTGCGCACCGACTTCATTCTGAGCGCCGAGATCATGGTGATTGCCCTGAACGAGGTTGCCTCTGAGGGCTTCTGGTCCCGCGCCGCTATCCTGGCTGTGGTCGGCATCGGCATCACCATTCTGGTGTACGGTGCCGTGGGCCTGCTGGTTAAGATGGACGACATCGGCCTGGCGATGGCTCAGCGTGAATCTGCCGGGGCGCAGAAGTTTGGCCTGGGCCTGGTGAAGGCTATGCCCGTGGTCATGAACGTTATTTCTGTCGTGGGTACTTTCGCCATGCTCTGGGTGGGTGGCCACATTATTCTGCTGGGCCTTTACGACATGCACTGGTGGGAAGCTCCCTACCAGTTCGTGCACCATCTTGAGGAGTACGGCCACCACCTGCCCGCTCTGGGTGGAGCGGCAGCCTGGCTGATTAATACCTTCTGCTCTATGGTGATTGGCCTGATCTGGGGCGGCATTATTGCCGCTGTGGTCCACTTCCTGCCCGGCAAGAAGCACCACTAGGCTTTGTAACTTCTCGTGGAGGGGTTCTGCAGGCTCAGGCTCGCTCCTATGGCCCCCTCCCCTAGTTTGTACCGTGCCCTGCCCGCTTTTGACGCTAAAAGTGGGCAGGGCACGGTACATTTCAAAAGCAACTGTGGCACTGACCGCCAAATGTGGCGCTGGCACCGCCACATTTGGCGGCTGTCGGCACATATACCTTCTGGCCAGTGCCGGGGAGGCGATCAAGAGTGCCTGCACCCACCGTGGCGCCCAGCTGCCGGGCAAACGCGCATCACAGAAGCGCCACAGCCCCATTTTCAGGCACGAAAAACCCGCTCCCCCTAGCTCTCACTAGGGGAAACGGGTTTTTCTTCTCTGTGCGCAAGGGGGGACTTGAACCCCCACGATCTTGCGATCACTGGCACCTGAAGCCAGCGCGTCTGCCAATTCCGCCACTTGCGCATTATTCATTTTTTATCGTTGCTGAATGAGCAACGAAGATAACTATACACACCCCACTAAGAAGATGTCCAACCGGAATTAAGTGTCCTCAACCACACACAAGCCAGAAAGACGCCCAAAACCGGCGCGCGGGCGTCCTCTCCCCACCCTAGAACCCGTGAGATAGCAGGGCTTTACCAGGTTTTCCCGGGGAGTTTTTACGGTTATCCACTAGACTAGAAGCTTAGGCTGTGCGCATACCCTGCGCAGCGAATCAGCTCGAGCACCCGCAGAACACGGCGCGGTGCGCCCGTAGTTTTGTGTTGAAGGAGGCAAGCATGGGGTTCATCGACAGACTTGAACAGGGCCTAGAAAAGGCCGTGCGTGGCACCTTCAGCAAGGGCGGCACTTTTGAGCCCGTAGATATCGCCAACCGGCTCCGCACCGAAATGGACAACAAGGCCTTCTCCGTCTCGTCCGGGCGTACCATCGCCCCCAATAACTTCACCGCCGAATTTTCTGCCAGTGACTTTTCCCGGGCCCAGCAGTGGGGTGTGCCACTGGCTGAAGAGCTCTGCGACGTGGTCATCCGCCACGCCCGCGACCAGGGTTACTCCCTGCGCGGGGCGGTGCGCGTGACCTTCTCGCTCAATAACGAGCTTGAACCGGGCAGCTTCGACGTCACCAGCGCGGTAAGGAAGATGCAGGCTCCGCAGGACGAGGCCGCCCCGGCCCCTGCCCCTCAGGCAGCACCCGCCCGCCCGGCGTCCGCACCCCAGTCAGTTCCCACGCGCATTACCCGCCCGGCAGCGCCACCGCGCACCGAGCCGGTGCCCGCCCACCAGCTACCGCAGTCTCGCCGCCCCGCCCCCACCCCCCAGGTGGTGCTCGACATCAACGGCGAGCGCGTAGTCGTGCGCGATCTGCCGGTTACTCTGGGGCGCGGGTCGAATGCAGATATCACCGTTGAAGATACGGGTGTCTCCCGCCGCCACCTCGATATTGTGGAGCAGGATGGTACCTACCTTGCGGTTGATCTGGGGTCCACGAACGGTTCTTACCTCGACGGTAAGCGCTTGCACGGCCGCGCTGAGCTGCGCAACGGCTCTGTGATTGAGATGGGCCGGGCCCGTATTGTTTTCCGTCTGATGGTTCGTAAGGGGTAGCTTGTGGCATCTGAAATTACCGTGACGGTTTTACGTTTCGCCTTCTTGGGCCTGCTGTGGCTGTTTATTTTTATGGTTCTGGCCGCGTCGCGCCGCGATCTGGGTGTGGGGCGTAATATCCGCACTGCGCGGGCTCAGTTTGATGAGGCGGCTGTTGATGCGCCGGTTGCTCCGGCAACTCCTGCCCACCCGGCACCGGCGGCTGCCCCGCCGGCCCGTCCGTCCCTGCTGACGATTGTTGAGGGTGCCCAGGCCGGGGCTACCATGCGCCTGGGCGATAGCCCGGTGACCATTGGTCGTGCCACCGATATTGAGGTCTCTCTTCAGGACGACTACGCTTCGGGTCGCCACGCCCGCCTCTTCCCGCAGGGGTCGCGCTGGTTCCTTGAAGACATGGGCTCAACCAACGGAACTTTTGTGGGCGATACCCGTCTGACCCGTGCTACTCCGCTTGAGGCTGGTCAGCTCTTCCGGGTAGGACGTACCACCATGCAGCTGAAAGCCTAGTGCATGAGTATCGCTTTCCGTTTTGCGGCCCGCTCCGACGTGGGGCGAGTACGCTCGAAGAACGATGATTCCGGCTATGCCGGCCACTACCTGGCGGTGGTTGCCGACGGCATGGGCGGGCATGTGGGCGGCGACGTCGCGTCGGCCACCACGGTGCTTGATCTGACTCCTCTTGACCGGGCAGGTTTTGAGGGTAATGCCGGGGTGTACCTGGCCGATGAGATCGTGAATGCCAATATCATCATGAATGAGCTGGTGGCGCTGAACCCGCGTTTGGCGGGCATGGGTACCACCTGCACGGCCCTGCTCATTGACGGGGACCGCATCGAGATGGCCCATATTGGTGATTCGCGCGCCTACCGCCTGCGCGACGGGGTATTTGAGCAGGTCACCACCGACCACACCTTTGTGCAGCGCCTGCTACAGGAGGGGCGTATTAGCCCCGAGGAGGCCGAGGCCCACCCGCACAAGAACGTGATTATGCGCGTTCTGGGCGATGTGGACGCCAGCCCCGAGCTTGAACTGCGCACCCTGGACGCCGTGGTAGGCGAAAAGTGGGTGCTAAGTTCTGACGGCCTGGACGCCGTGGTGCAGGTAGCTGAGATTGAGGCGGTCATGCGCTCCACCGGCGACCTGCAGCAGGTGGTCGACATTCTGACCGACATGACCTTAGAACGCGGTGCCCCCGACAACGTAACCGTAGTGGCCCTGCAGGTCATTAGCGAGGACTCCCTCTCAGCGGCGATTACCGCCCCGCAGCCGATTATCCCGGTGCGCAAGTACGGTAAGGACGGCGAGCTGGTGGGGGTTTACCCCACCGTGGAGCAGGAGGCCGCTGAGCCCGCCTCTAGCGACAGCGAGGCCGAAGGGGCGGACGCCGGGGAAATATTCGACGAGGACGGCGAGCACCGCGCCCCCTGGCGCCGCCGCATGCCCCAGCACGCCAAGATGCGCAACGCCCTGCGCCACGGCAAGTGGCGCGGTGAATCCTTCACCGACGGAGTGCTCAACACGATGACCGTCAAGGCCGGGGTGGACGCCGCGCCCCCCGCCAGCGGTGAGGGGGAGGACGAGCCGACCCCGGCGTCCGTCCTGCGCCATGAGCTTTCAGAGCGCCCCCACGACCTGGTGGGAGCTGCCGCCAATGCCACCCAGACCGGCATGATTCCGGCGGTCACGGCCCGCACCGCCCAGAACATCAGCACCCTCTCGCAGCAGCAGACCACCCAGACCCTGGAGCCTGCCGAGCTGCCCGAAGAGTACCGGGTTGCCCTGAGCAACGAGGTAGCTCCGTCACCGCACCGCTGGCCCATGCGTATCTTCGTGGCTGCCCTAACCCTAGCTGTACTGGTGGCCAGTGCCTGGAGCTTCTTCGCCTGGACTAAGACCCAGTACTACGTGGGCGTTAAGGACGACCACGTGACGGTGTTCAACGGCATCAACCAGTCCCTGGGGCCGGTCAGCCTGCACACCGTGGTCGATGAGACCGATATTGAGGTCAGCTCCCTGCCGGAGTTCTCCCAGTCGCTTCTGCGCAGCACCATCACCGCCACCAGCCAGGACGAGGCTGAGCAGATCGTGCAGAACCTGCGCGACCAGCTACCGGCTACGGTCACGCCGGGAACCGTCACCACGGCGGAGTCCACCCCGAGCGCCTCTGCCAGTGAATCGAGCGAGCCAACCCCGGCGTCCGAAACCAGCCCAACACCCGATACCAGCACAACCACCCAGGGAGGTAACTAGTGAGCACGTCATCTACCGCACCTGCGGTTGAGCTGCCCCGCTCCCGCCGCCTGACCGAGCTGATACTCACCGTACTAGCGGTGCTGCTCTGCCCTGCCGCTATGTACCTGGTAGACCCCGAAACTGCCCTGGCTAACCGCATGTGGGTACAGGCCCTAACCGTTCAAGGTGTAGGTGCCCTGGTGCTACACGCTGTCATGTATATGCGGGCCCGCTATGCCGACCCCTTCATCCTGCCGATTGCGGTAGCTCTGAACGGGTTGGGCCTGGCCATGATTTACCGTATCGACCTGACCACCACCGCCAACGCGGGAGCCGCCCAGCTCATGTGGACCGGGCTAGCCATGATTGCCTCAGCCGTGGTGCTCTTCTTCCTGCGCGACCACCGCGTACTACGCAAAGTCACCTATATCTCGCTGGTTGCCTCCATTGTCTTGCTCTTGCTGCCCCTGCTACCGATTATTGGTACCGAAATTAACGGTGCCCGCATCTGGATTTCTCTCGGGGGCCGCACCTTCCAGCCCGGTGAGATTGCCAAGATTACCCTGGCCATTTTCTTCGCTGGTTATCTCTCAACCCACCGCGACCTCATTATGCTGGCCGGTAAGCGCCTAGGCCCGGTACGTCTGCCCCGATTCAAAGACTTAGCTCCCATGTTTATCGCCTGGTTCGTTTCCCTGGCGGTGCTGGTTTTCCAGCGCGACTTGGGCTCGGCCATTCTCTTCTTCGGCATCTTCCTGGCCATGCTCTTCCTAGCGACCGGAAGCCTCACCTGGGTTGCCCTGGGCCTGCTCTTTGTAGCCGCCGGCGGCGTGCTGGCCTACAACTACATCTCCCACGTCTACTACCGCATCAACTCCTGGGTGCACGCTTTTGACCCTGAAATCTACAACCAGCCCCTGGGTGGCTCGGGTCAGATCGTGCAGGGCCTCTTCGGCTTGGCCTCTGGCGGCCTGTTCGGACGCGGCTGGGGCAACGGACGCCCCGACCTCGTCTCGTATTCCAACTCAGACATGATTATCACCGCCCTCGGTGAAGAGCTGGGTCTGCTGGGTCTGGGAGCGATTCTTATGCTCTTCCTGCTGCTGGTCTCCCGCGGTTTCCGTGCGGCCCTGGGCACCCGTGATGCCTTCGGTAAGCTCCTAGCTGCCGGTTTCTCAGCCCTCATCGTGATTCAGCTCTTCGTGGTCATTGGCGGCGTCACCCGCCTAATCCCTCTGACGGGCCTCACCACCCCCTTCATGTCCGCCGGTGGCTCCTCCCTACTCTCAAACTGGGTCATCGTAGCCATCCTGCTCGCTATCTCCCACACCGCCCGCGCCCCGCACGTGGTAGAAGAGTTCGACGAAGCAGACAGCATCGACTACGAGGGCTACGAGCCCGAGGGCGCCACGTCCGTCATCTCTAGAATTACCGAAACCAACCGTTCAGGAGGTGCTCGCGGTGAATAAAGCTATCCGCCGGGCATGGATTGCTGCGGCCTGCGTCTTCGTGATGCTGCTGGGCACCCTGACCTATATCCAATTCTTCGACGCTAAAAACCTGCAGGCCAACGCCTGGAACTCCCGCACCCTCTACGAAAGCTACGGCTCCCAGCGCGGGTCCATTGTGGTTGACGGGGTAGAAATTGCCTCGTCCGTAGAATCAAACGACGGCTACGCCTTCCAGCGCACCTACTCCCAGCCCGAGCTCTACGCGGGGCTCACCGGATACTTTTCATCCATCTACGGGGCAACCGGCCTGGAATCTGCCATGAACGACCAGCTGTCGGGCAACTCCGACGCCCAGTTCTACGACCGCCTGGCCCAGATGTTCACCGGCAACACCGCCCAGGGGGCCAGCGTTGAGCTGACCATCGACAGCGAGCTCCAGCAGCTGGCCTACAACCTGCTGGACGGCTACAAGGGCTCTATCGTGGCACTTGACCCCAAGACCGGCGAAATCCTGGCTATGGTGTCCACCCCCTCCTACGACCCCAACACCCTCTCGTCCCACAACGCCGAATCGGTGCTGGCCCAGTACGCGGCCCTCAATGAGGACGCCAACCACCCGCTCTACAACCGCGCTATCGCGGGCGACACCTACGCACCCGGCTCACCCTTCAAAATTATTGACGCCGTAGCCGCCCTCGAATCGGGTAAATACAATGCGGACTCGGTGATTCCCAACCCTCAGAACCTGACCCTGCCGAACACCACCGTCACCCTGCCCAACTACACCGGCAGCCAGTGCTCAACCCGCACGTCCGCCACCATCGAGTGGGCCCTGGCGCAGTCCTGCAACACCCCCTTTGCCCAGATTGCCATGGACCTGGGTGAAGAAACCATCGCCCAGACCGCCAGCAACTTTGGCTACGGGCAAGACCTCCAAATCCCTCTAGCTGTGTCACAGTCAGTCTTCCCGACCAACATGGAAGACAGCCAGCTAGCACAGGCGTCTATTGGTCAGTACGATGTGAAGACCACCCCTTTGCAGGTTGCTATGATGAGCGCAGCTATCGCGAACGACGGTGTGCAGATGAAACCCAACCTGATCAGGTCGGTTAAGTCCCACAACCTCAGCTCGCTGTATGAGTTCTCAGCTGAGGAGCTACGACGCTCCACCTCAGCCGATATCGCCAACCAGGTAACCGATTGGATGGTAAACGGCGTGAGCAACGGTATCGCCTCGGGCGCCGCGGTCAGCGGGGTCCAGGTGGCCGGTAAAACCGGTACCGCTGAAATTGGAGACACGGGGTTAAACAACTCCTGGTTCACCGGTTTCGCTCCAGCGGACGACCCGCAGGTAGCTATCGCGGTAGTCTATGAAGGTGTAGACGTCACAACAGGGGCGCAGCTTGCTGCTCCCGCAGGTAAACAACTTTTTGAGGCGGTGTTGAACAAGTGAGGCCTTCGGTAGATGTGACTCTTGGTGGTCGCTACACCCTGACCGAGCGTATCGCGATTGGCGGTATGGGCGAGGTCTGGAAGGCGCGCGATAAGGTCTTGGGCCGTACCGTCGCCGTAAAGATTCTGAAAGAGGAATATACGGGCGACCCCGGCTTCCTGGAGCGTTTCCGCGCCGAGGCCCGCCACACCGCCCTGCTCAACCACCCCGGCGTTGCCAACGTCTTTGACTACGGCGAAGAGGACGGCTCTGCCTACCTGGTCATGGAGCTCGTACCCGGTGAGCCGCTGTCTAACATCATTGAGCGCGACAAGCAGCTACCTGCTGACCGCATCCTCAACATCATGGCGCAGACCGCCCGCGCCCTGGCAGCCGCCCACGCCCAGGGGCTCGTGCACCGCGACGTGAAGCCCGGCAACCTGATTATCACTCCGGACGAGCGCGTGAAGGTCACCGACTTCGGTATCGCCCGCCTGGCCGATCAGGTACCCCTGACCGCCACCGGCCAGGTCATGGGCACCGCCCAGTACCTGGCTCCGGAACAAGCAACCGGCCAGCAGGCAACCCCCTCCTCCGATATGTACTCCCTGGGCATCATCGGCTACGAGTGCCTAGCGGGTAAGCGCCCCTTCACCGGTGAATCGCAGATCGCCATTGCCCTGGCACAGGTCAACGATCCGCCACCGCCCTTGCCCAAGGACGTCCCCGCCCCCGCAGCAGCGCTCATCATGTGCCTGCTCTCCAAAGATCCAGCGGACCGCCCCGAGACCGCCACCGCGCTGGCGTCCGCCATTGACGCCATCCGCCGCCGCGACATCCCAGCTGCCATCAAAGCTGTGCCGCCCCTGAGCAAGTTCCTGCCCCAGGGGGCAGACACCCAGGCCACCCAGGTCATGACGGCACCCACCGCTGTAGCCCCCGCGGCTGCACGCTTCGGTTCAGGAGCCCGCTACGAGCCCGAGCCCACCACAGCTCGCGTACCCAGCACCCCGGCCGCCGCCTACCCGGCAGCTGAAACCCCGGCAAAAAAGAAGAGCCCCTGGGGCTGGGTATCCCTGGTACTTGCCCTGCTCTTGATCGCCGCTGTTGTCTGGTTTGTACTAGCGGGAAGCAACCGCTCTAGTACCCCCAGCGACGGCACCCCCACTGCCTCGGGTACCGTCTCAACCGTCAGCGCTTCACCCACCACCGAAGAAGCCAGCGCGGCAGAGACCCCCACCCGCATTGAAATTGACTCGGCAAGCTACGAGGGGCGCCCCCTCGATGAGGTTGTCAACGAGCTCACCGCCCTGGGTTTCTCAACCCGCACCACCGGCGTCACCTCTGAATCTGCCGTAGACACGGTACTGTCTGTTTCACCTACCGGCAGTGTAGAAGTGGGCGAAACCATTACCGTACAGTACTCCACCGGCCCCAAATCAGTGACCCTACCCAGTAATCTGGAGGGTACAGACTCTGAAGAGGCCATCAACGCAATTACCGCCCTGGGCGTGAACGTGCAGATTCACTTCGAAGAAAGCAGTAGCGCCCGCGAAGGCACCGTGCTGCGCACCAGCCCCACCTCGGGATCCCGTGTTGAAGTGGGAAGCAGCGTAGACGTCTACGTGGCCAAGGCCCCCGCAGCCAGTGCGTCAGCGTCCGCATCAGCGAGCGCCTCAGTACCACAGTCAGATACCGCCTCAGAAGCAGCCTCACCGAGCGCTGATTCGACCGGCAACTAACTCCACCGGAAATGATGGGTGAATACATGGACCAGCAGGTTCCTGAAACTATCGATCAGCGCTACGAGGTCGGAGCCCTTATTGGCTCCGGCGCCATGGCGACCGTTTACGAAGCGGTTGATACACGCCTGGGGCGCAAGGTTGCGCTTAAGGTTCTACGGACTGAGCATGCTCAGGACGTTATCTTCCGCGCCCGTTTTCAGCGCGAGGCCGAGGCCGTTGCGGCTCTCAACCACCGCTCTATCGTGGGTGTCTACGACACCGGCTCCTTCGATATTCAGGTAGGTAGCTCTGAGGTATCGGTGCCTTTCATGGTGATGGAGCTGGTTCAGGGCACTACCCTGCGCGATGCTATGTCTCGCGGGCAGGTTGACCAGGCTCAGGCCCTGGCCTACGGTGTGCAGATTCTTGAGGCTCTCGATTACAGCCACAGCGCAGGTATTGTGCACCGCGATATTAAGCCCGCTAACGTGATGATTCTGCCCCAGACAGCAGAAGACCGTGAGCTGGGTGAGCCCGGTCAGATTAAGGTCATGGACTTTGGTATCGCCCGTGCTGCTGAAGAGGCCGGTGATGCCCTCACCAAGGCCAATACCGTCATGGGTACCGCCCGCTATATCTCACCCGAGCAAGCTCGCGGTGAGACTGTCGACGCCCGTAGCGACGTCTACTCGGCCGCCTGCGTCATCTACGAGATGCTGGCAGGGCGCTCCCCCTTCGACGCCCCCACCAACGTGGAACTGGCCGGTAAGCACCTGAGCGAGACTCCTCAGCCGCCCAGCGCTTACGCGAGTGAAGAGATTTCTCCCGCCCTCGATGCTGCTGTGCTCAAGGGCCTGGCCAAGAACCCTACCAGCCGTTACCAGAGTGCTGGGGAGTTCGCGTCCGCCCTGAAAGATGCCGAGGACGGCATAGTTTCTGGTGAGGACCAGGATCCCACCGAAGCTACCGCTGCCTTTAGTGCAGCTTCTATCGGCGCAGGGGCTGCAGCTGGCGCTGTAGCTGCCAGCTCGCGTGAGACCGAAGAAGCTGGCATTGGTAGCTTCTTTGACAATGCTCAGTCTGAATACACCGACGAAGAACTCTACGGTTACGGCTACGGCCAGGACCCGGCTAAGGCCCGCAAAAAGCGCCGCCGCAGCGCCTGGAGCAAGGCTCTCACCACTATGCTCATCCTCCTGCTGGCAGCTTTCGGTGTAGGCTCTGTGCTCTACTACCAGGCCAAGCTCAACGAGGTTCCCGTGCACGTGGTTCCTGCGGTTCAGGGTCTCACCAAGGAAGAGGCTGAAACCCAGCTGCGTAACCTGAACTTCGCGCTCAAGTTCGAAGAAGAGCACTCCGACACCATTCCCAAGGGTTCAGTTATCAAGACCTCCCCCGTGACCGGCCTCGAAGCTGAAGAGGGCAGTGAGATTGTTGTGACGGTATCGTCCGGCCCGGCTGTACTGACCGTACCTGCCAACCTTGAGGGCCAGAGTGAACAGTACGTGCGTGAGACTCTCACGAACGCTGGCTTCGTGCCCGGCCGCACCACCACCGTCAACAGCCCCACCATCCCCGCGGGCATGGTTGTTGGTGTAACCCCCGGCTCCGGTGAACAGGCCGATGCCGGCGCGACCATCGATATCATTCTCTCCAACGGTAAGGTTGAGGTCCCCAGCCTGGTCGGCCTGAGCCGCGATGCCGCTATCGCAGCACTGACCGCATCAGATACCCTGCTGAGCACCAATATCGAAACCGTCACCACCACCGCCCAGCCCGCTGGCACCGTTATCTCACAGAGTGCCACTGCCGGAACCCTGATTGAGCAGGGTTCAACCGTGACTATTCGCGTGGCGGTTGCCCCTGTGGCAACCAGCGCCCCCAGTGCGGCAGCTACTACCGCACCGAGTGCAGCGGCTACGGCCCAGGCCACCCAGCCTGCCGCTACGGCCACTGCCCAGGCAACCCCGAGCGCAGCAGCGAGCGCAAGCGGTAACAACAACGACTAGGTCGTGCTCAACCTATAAGAAAGCCGCCCTCCCCACGTGGGGAGGGCGGCTTTCTTATAGGGGTTTTTGGGCTATCAAGCTGGTGTTAGGCTGCCGGTTCGATGAGGGGAGAGAGGGTCGCACCCAGGGCTGCGGCCCCTTCTAGGCCTACTTCTTCGAGCCAGTTACCAAGCATGAGGTAGCCACCTTCTGTAAGTACCGATTCGGGGTGGAACTGTACACCGTGCAGGGGGGCGGTAACGTGGCGCAGGCCCATGATGATGCCGTTATCGGTGCTGGAAGTAACCTCTAGCTCAGCGGGCAGGGTGGCAGGTTCAACGGCGAGGGAGTGGTAGCGGGTGGCGGTGAAGGGGCTGGGCAGGCCCTTGAAGACTGACTGGCCGGTGTGGACCAGCTGGGATGTCTTACCGTGCATGAGCTCGGGGGCGTGACCCACTACCCCGCCGAAGGCTTCGGCGAGGGCCTGGTGGCCCAGGCAGACGCCGAGCAGGGGCTTGTTAGCAGTCTTGGCCCATTTAATGACGTCGATAATGACGCCCGCCTCGGCAGGGTTGCCGGGGCCGGGCGAGACGAGCACGCCGTCGTGCTCCTGGGCGAGGGCGATGGTCTCGTCAAGAGTCAGTTCGTCGTTACGGATAACGGTGGTTTCAGCACCTAGCTGCTGGATGTAACCGACCAGAGTAAAGACGAAGCTGTCGTAGTTATCGATGACGAGGATTTTGGTCATGGCACCTGCCCTTTCGTGATGGTGTCTTGATTCTATCGCACGGGGTGGGGCGGGCGTCCGGTACTTATTGCTCTATGGTCACGTCGGTGTTGAAGGGGCTGTATTCAGCGAAGTGGGGGAAGACGTATTCCATGAGCAGATAGACGGCGGCCGCTATCAGGGCGATAGCGATGATGATGCGTAGCCACAGGGGGCCGGGCAGGTGGCGGAAAATCCAGGCGTACATGGGGTTCCTTGGGGTGGACGGCGGTGGTTGGCTTTAGCCGGCGATGGCGGCGATTTCTTCGGGGGCACCCGCTTCAGCAGGCTGCCAGCTGACGAATTCGGCGTGAACGATGTAACGTTCAGTATCGCCGTAGCGGGGATGGCAGCTGGTGAGGGTGAGTAGACGGCGGTCAGCGTCAGCCGCTGGAGCTTCGGGGTTATCGGGGTTGGGTGCAATTACCTCAACCTGGTTGGGGAGAACGATTTTGTGCTCGTAGACCCGGTAGGTGTAGTAACCTTCGGCAGTGCGTACGTAGATGTTGTCGCCGCTCTCAAGCAGGTCGATGTTATCGAGTACGGCCCCGTTAGTTTGGCGGTGGCCTGCTAGAGCGAAGTTGCCGTATTCACCGGGCATCTGGGTGGTGGGGTAGCGTCCTAGCCCCAGGGTGTCGAGCACGTCGGTGCCGACGCCTTCAGCGAGGGGGCGGGCATAGTTTTCACCCAGTCGGGGTATATAAACCACCCCGTAGGCCTGCCCGTAGGCAGGCGGGGAGACTACCGGCGGATCAGCGGGGTCATAGTCGGGTACGACGTTTTCGGACGCCGTTCCTTCAGCGTCCGCCCCCTGACCGGCGGCAGCGGGGTTAGACCCCCCGTTACCGCTACTGCTGTTGAATTCTTGGATGAGACTGTCGACGGCCTGCTGCTGGGTGCGGTTGGCGTCGATGTTGGTCCACCAGAGCTGCCAGGCAACGAACAGGAGCAAGATAAGACCCGCCGTGATTAGAAGTTCGCCGACGATTTGAATAACCCATTGAAGGGGGGTGCGGCTAGCAGGGGGACGCGCGCGGCGGCTAGCGGTAGGGGCTGCTGTGGTCACATCTCACCTCGGCGTGGGACAGTTACTGGGGACTGTTTAATGTTAGAACTTTTTCAGGTACTACGGTTAAAATCGTGTCTAAACCGTAATTTTTATAATTTGCCCGGGAGCGCGCTCCCCTACTGGAGGAAAAGTGGCTGAGTCGAAGTCTATTCGTGACGAGGATTTTGAAGAGGCGGAGCTACGCCGCGTTGCTGAATCGATGTACAGCGACGATGATTTCCCGTCGCCGACCCCCCTCTGGTATCGCGTGATCATGTTCGCCATGATTGTGATTGGCGTGCTGTGGATTATTACCTTCTACATTTCCCAGTCGGTGTACCCGATTCCGGGTATCGGTAACTGGAATATCGGTATCGGCATTGGCTTCATGATGGTGGGTCTGATTATGACCACCCGCTGGCGCTAGGTGCCGCTGTGGCTGAGAAGAAACCTGAGACAACCAATCCCTCGAATCTAGCGCCGGTTGATCCGAACGAGACGCTGGATCAGCGTGCCGATATTCGTGCCGCCCGGTTTGAGACCAAGCTACGCCGGTGGGCGCTGTTTGGTGTGGTTGCTGCTGTGGCTATTTATTTTGTGTGGCAGGCGGTGGCGGGCTAGGCGTCCGCTCCCCTTCCTCTATCCCCGTTACCGGCCTACGGTAGCGGGGATTTTTGTGTGCGGTAGAGGGCCACCAGCACGGTAAGGGCTAGGAGCTCTACCAGGGTTTGGGTGAGTACCGCCAGGGGCATGAGGGCGGACGCCGGTTCGTCGGCTAGGGCGGTTGAAAGGCCGAGGACCAGGGGCAGTATCACGAGGGCATTCCGTGTGACGGCTGAAAAGGTGAGGGCGACCCGCTCGGGTGCGGGTAGGGCCCTGCCCCAGCGTCGCAGGAGGGAGCTAGAAAGTAACCCCATACATATAGCGTATAGGGCATATAAGCAGGCCAGGGGCATAAGATACGAGGCGAGCTGGGTGACGTGAACGGCATGAGCGGCCGGGGTGAGGGCAAGCACCAGCACCATCAGCGGCACCATTAAAACACTTGCTGCATCTTCAGAATATCCCTGCAGGTGCCCACCTACTCCCTGGATAAGGGCCGCACCCAGCAGGGGGACTACCACCACCGCCAGGGCGGCTGCCAACTGCGGCAGGGCCTGCCAGAGGGTGCCGTCAGCCAGAAAATCCCCCCGCCAGATACCGGCGGAACGGAAGAGCAGAAGCCACAGGGGAATAAGGCACATCTGCGCCAGGAGCAGGAGCGGGGTGCACGACAGGAGGCGCACATGGGCGCCTCCCGCAAGACCGGTAAAGGTCACCACATAATCTACACAGGGTGCCAGGAGCACAAGTGCTGCGGTAAACACCAGAAGATCAGGCACCTGAGGCACAAGTCGGTGGAGCCCCAGCAGAAGTAGCGCCACCACCAGGGGTGCTAGAAGAAAGTTGAGAGCCAGCAGGGTTTTAGTAAAACCGGTGAGCGCCCCGGGTTCCAAAAGGCCGCGGAGCGGAATCGTTAGGAAGGTGGCCAGGAGCAGCACACTAAGGGCCGGGGTAACCAGCGGCTGAGCAAGACCCGCAACCCCCGGCACAAAGGACGCCGCAAGCCCCATTGCCAGGGCAAGCAACCACCTGGTGTCTCTCCATGAAGCTGACCACGAGCGTCCTTTCTGTTAAAGCAACCTACCCTCCCCTACTGTAAGGCAGGGAAGGGCAGGGCTACACAACACCTATCAGCTCGAGTTCAGCTGATTTTGCACCTTGGCTTGGGCATATGCCTCAAGCAGTGTGCTTTATCTCGTCAGCGTTCTCACGCCGGGAGTCTGATTATGCTTCGGGAGCGGTGAAGGCTACATCGAGGTTGATGACGACCTTATCTGAGACCAGCACACCACCGGCTTCAACTGCGGCGTTCCAGGTGATGCCAAAGTCCTTGCGGGAGATAGTTGCTGAGACAGATGCACCGGCGCGGGTAACACCGAAGGCGTCGACGACTGCACCGGTGAATTCGCCGGTGAAGGTGACAGGGCGGGTTTCACCCTTGATGGTGAGGTTACCTGCGATAGTCAGGTCTTCGCCGTCGAGCTCAAAGGAGGTTGACTCGAAGGCCATGGTGGCGTGAGCGTCTGCATCGAAGAAGTCTGCGCTGCGCAGGTGGCCATCACGATCAGCATTGTTGGTGTTAACCGAAGCGATCTGTGCGGTTGCCTTGATGGAGGAGTCTGCGATGTTGTCAGCGATGACGAGCTGGGCATCGACCTGTTCAAAGGTACCGCGCACCTTGGTGATGCCTGCGTGGCGCACGGTGAAGCCCACCTCTGAGTGTGCTGAGTCGTAGTTCCAGGTGCCTGCGGTGAGTTCTGCCATGATTGTGCCTTTCAAGCGGTACGGTTTGTTTTCAACAGTTATTACTTTACAAGTAAAGTTTTACTCGCGCAAGCTGTGCGGCGAAAAATTTTACAAAGAAAATTTTAGCCGGCGGGGCTATCGCAGAACCCCTTCACCCGCGGCTGCAGCGTACACCCGTTCGCTCAGCCGGGCAAGCACGGGGGAGCTGATGTTCCAGTGCTGCCAGTAAAGTGGCACGTCAACCGGCTGGGGGGCGAGCTCCACCAGGTCGCCGGAGGCAAGGGCGTCAAGGGCCTGCACCTCGGGCAGAATACCCCAGGCAATTCCACCCAGGACGGCCCGCGCATAGTCGGGTGAGCTGGGCAGGTAGATGGTGGGTGAGCTCTGCCAGGAGTCAGGTTCCACCGCGAAGCGGTCGAGCAGCAGACCCCGGGCGGACGCGAGCCCAAAGTCCTTGCGGTCAAACTCCACTACCGGCGCAAGTGCCAGCTGCTCGGCGGTGACCTGCGGGTAGGCGGGAAAGTAGCGCGCCAGGTAGTCGCGAGAGGCAACCACGCGGTAGCGGATATCGCCCAGCTTCTCAACGGAACAACCGGCGATAGGTTCGGGGCTGGAGGTCAGGGCAGCCATGACTTCCCCAGATCGCAACAGGGCGGACGAGTGGTACTCGGCTTCTCGGCGCACATCGCAGAAGATGCGGTCGCGGGCGGCCAGTTCTGCAACGGCCGAGAGAAACCATGTGGCCAGGGAGTCAGCGTTGACGGCCACAGCTACGCTCTGCCCCTCTTCGCTACCGCCGAGCTCACGCTCCATTTCTGCGTGCAGGAATTCGCTTTGCCGAGCAATACGCAGGACGCTTTGCCCCGACTCGGTGGGAGCCACCGGGTTAGTGCGTTTAAGGAGCACCCGCCCGGCCAGCTGTTCCATTGCCTTGACGCGTTGTGAGATGGCAGAGGCGCTGACGCCCAAAATATCGGCGGCTGCGTCGAAGGTGCCGTATTCAATGACGGTGACGAAGGTTTGGAGCTGGTCGGTCGTAAAGCGCATCATAAGAACATCTTATGCTATTGAAGTTTCATTAGATAGCTTTATGAATGCTGGTCACCTACGATAGATTCTCGTGACTATCGCAGAAATCCTCCCCCACGTCCTCTTTGGCATCGGCACCTCGCTCTCACTCATTGTGGCTATCGGTGCCCAGAACGCCTACGTGCTCAAGCAGGGCATCATCGGCAAGTTCATCTGGCCCATTGCCATCTTCTGCATTCTTTCTGATGCCCTGCTCATCGGCTTGGGAGTGCTGGGGATCGGGTCCCTGGTGGACTCAGCCGCCTGGGTACTAGAGATTCTGCGCTGGGGTGGCGGAGCCTTCCTCGTCATCTACGGTGCCATGGCCGCGAAACGTGCCCTGCGGCCGTCCGCCATGACGGTCACCAGCGAAGACTCCGGGCCGCAAACCCTGGGCAAGGCCCTGCTCATTGCTGCTGCCATGACCTACCTCAACCCCCATACCTACCTCGATACCTTTGTTCTCATTGGTGGCATTGCGGCGCAGCAGGGCGACTACCGCTGGCTTTTCTACGCGGGCACGGTCACCGGTAGCGCTATCTGGTTTACCCTCCTGGCCTCGTGTAGCCGCTTCCTGCGTCCTGTTTTTGCCAACCCCCGTGCCTGGCGCGTGCTGGACGCCGGCATCGCCGCCCTCATGTTCTTCCTGGCCTACAAGGTCATGTTCGGACACTAAGGCACCTGCCCGACCTGTAGGTAGGTATCTGAAGTTTTTATCTCTACGCGTCTTGCTCCAGCTCGTAACGCCGAAAACGCAACTCGCGCTGGGCACCCCGCACGGACGAGCCCTCTAACCCAATCGCACCCCAATCCACAGAAACAGCAGCCGTGAGGGCAAGACGATGAGCAGACACCGCAGCTTTTAGGGGCAGACCAATGGAGTCAGCTAACTCCAACCAATGTCGGCGACGTAGGTTGCGCGTCTGCCCTGCTACAGGTAAAGCCAAAGAGTTATCACCATAAACCAGGGTGCACGGCACGTCATAGATTGGGGCCACCTCCCAACCGCCGCGAGCAGTCTCAAGCACGCCAATATTTTTACCGTGAAGGTCACCGTTACCCGTTAGCCACGCATAAACAAACTGCAGGTAGAGATTCCGCCTCGCAATAAGTGGTGACACAGCAAGGTCAGCTAAAGCCGATATAACGCGCTCTGTCTCAAGAGAGTACTTTTGCGCCGGGTGCACGCCTAGAACCTGAGTAGAGTCCTCAAAAGCATAGCGCGCGCCCCCTTCACCACGATCAAAACGAGATATCCAAAGGCCCTCCACACCCAAAGAATCACAGACCAACTGAGCCGATGCAACAGGCAGCTTCAATACTTGAGCTGCTCGCAGATGGGCGTATTCATTCTGAACGAGTTGGGGGTAGCTACCAGGATTTACTTTCACCAGGGCACTGGTGCCATCGCCCCCAGTAGCCGTCGCTGTCATCATTTGAGCGCTAGCCTTAGCCTGAACTCCGGGCAAGGCATGAGAATCAACTGCAACAAAGAGTTGAGAGAAATCAAGGGTTTCAGGATTACCAACAAGCAGAGCTGGAGTTTCAGATGGCAGCTGACCTGCGGGGACAACCTGGATATTACCCGGGGTGTCTTGCCCAACAGCTAGAAGAAGCGTAAACTCATCGTCCAGACTGGTTTTAGTAGCTGCTCTCAGTAGGGTAAGACGATATCCTTCTGGAAGAAGTCCGGCAAAAAAAGCGGGGAGGGCACCCGCAGGCGAAACCAACGGGGGCGCATCTAGTGGAAGAGTAGTTGCTACCGGACGCCCTCGATAACCGGGTTTGTAAGAAAAAGTTACTGTCCCTTGTTGGTCTTTCGTGAGGTGTGCGGCAAGAGTACCTGCCACGTATACGTCCGCAGCCCTCACACCTTTATAATCTTCAGGAATCATACGGACCTAGCAACCTCAAGATGAACCCCAACGGCAGCCGCAACCGCAAGTACCGTCGAGAACGAGGGCCCCGAGCGCCCTTTCTCAATATCCCGAACCGTGCGGTCACTGACCCCAACCAGTTCGGCCAACTCAAGCTGAGTAAGACGAAAGTGTCTACGGGCATCTCGAATAGCTGCACCTACAACTACTGCCGTCTCCACCACTTCACCTTTCGGAAGAATTATTCTGAAATGTACTTTCTTGCCTTCATTCTAAGCTGATTTAGCAAAAAACAGAAGAATTGTTCTGAATATAGAGCTGTGTTCGCTTGTCTCACTGCGGCACTTCTACTTCGTGCGAGCCCGGTAGATATTTCGCACCATCACCGTGCGCCGCACCTGGCCGATGGCAGGCTCCAAGAACTCCTCCGCGTAGCGGGAATCCGTGCTAGTCTGCGCAGCAAAGTTAAGAGCAGCAAAAGCCCCCAACACCATCGACACCTTCACCAGAACGTCCGTAAACGGGAACTGCACACCCAACAGGGTCACCTTAGAGGCCTCAAAACCCAGCCAACTCGTAATGGTGGCATCGGGGATAGCGATCGTGCCAAACCAAACAAAAAACAGAAAAACGACCCCGGCAAAAAGTACAGCCTGAATCATCTGCACCACAATCGGAAGAAGCACCAGGTTATTCCACTCGCCCCACCTAAAATCAGCCGGGCGCCCCAAGCCCGCAGCGGGCAAATTTTCAAGCTCCTGATGCCACCTGTCCCCAGCCTGCAGAGCAGCACCCGCGTACTCGGCGTCCGTAAACTCCTCCACCTTATCCCCTTTACGGGCACCCAGCAGCCGGCGGGTCTTCTCAGTTACTGTCGACGAAACAACCAGAAAGCTCAGCACCGTCAGGATAGCCACAACCTGCAGAGTACGCTGCATACTCAAAGCCGCAGCCACACGCCAGATATCGCCGTTCACAAAAAAGAAGAGCACTGCAATCATGAGCACCGGCAGCACCTTGACCACCATGCTTGAAAGGGCAGCCAGCTCCTTCACAATCTGCCGAAGCGCCCAGTAGCACAGGGAATCCAAGCCCAGGTAAACAGCTAGGAGCGTAGCTCCCAAGATCCAGAGCACATCACCGGCAGCAAAGGCGTCAGCAACATCTGCCAGCCCTATCCAGCGGGCAGTCTGCGGCAGCATGGAGAAAGCCGCTAGAGGCAGAAGCAGCGCACCAATTAGGGTTTGGCGCCAGAAGGGCAGGGGCGCTAGTAAGCGCGATACCGCCCAGGGTACAACCAGAAGCAGAAGGGGCGGCACGAGGGCTAGGGCAATGAAGATGGGCGTCAGGACGCTGTCTGGCACGTCTACCGGCACACCTCCGTCCTGCGCCTCAACATCAAGCTGGGCTAGGCCCCACAGCAAAGCAAGGTAGGTGAAGGAAGAAACTATAAGCCAGGCAGAAAGCGGGGCAGAACGGGCGAGAGTCCATCGCGCACGCTCTCGCGCAGGGATAACCAGCGGAGCCCCGGCGGCTCTGAACCAGGTGTGTGCTTCTTGCTCGGTGAGTGTCATACTCTGATTCTACGGGCTGAGCTGGAGGGGTATTTTTAACCGCACAATATATAAAATATTTGTTCTATTTTTATAAAAAGCAGTTTTTGGGTATAAAAAAGCGAGGGGTTCTAGAGCGTTAGCTCTAGAACCCCTCGCTGATTCAACCCTTGGGTTGTTATCTCAAAACCATACAGTGGACGCAAACAAACAAAACAAACATACCTAGAAAAGTGTAAGCCTTCGGACTATTAGTACCAGTCAACTCCACGGGCATTCCCCGCGTCCATACCTGGCCTATCAACCCCATCATCTATAGGGATCCTCACGTGACCAAAAGGCCACCAGGAAATCTCATCTCGAAACAGGCTTCCCGCTTAGATGCTTTCAGCGGTTATCCCTCCCGAACGTAGCCAATCAGCCATGCACCTGGCGGTACAACTGACATACCAGAGGTTCGTCCGTCCCGGTCCTCTCGTACTAAGGACAGCCTTTCTCAAATTTCCAACGCGCGCAGCGGATAGAGACCGAACTGTCTCACGACGTTCTGAACCCAGCTCGCGTACCGCTTTAATGGGCGAACAGCCCAACCCTTGGGACCA
>NZ_JBPPWJ010000009.1:0-133501 GCF_053547255.1 Rothia sp. 11273D007AR
TGGTGGTGCGGCGTGGTTGGGGTGGTCGTGGTGGGTGACGCGCCCGGGGTGGGACACACTTTTCTGCCTATAACCCGAAGTAACGCCAACTCGTAGAGACACAGAAAAGGCCCTCCGCCCGGATTACCCGGGCGAAGGGCCTCAATACTGTGGAGATGCGGGGAATCGAACCCCGGTCCGATGTGGCGTCAACGGGTCTTCTCCGTGCGCAGTTTGTGAAAGCGGTGTTTTCGGCTACCTTGCTTGCGCAAACACTTACAAGGCCTAACCTAGCCGTATAAAAGTCCCACCCGGCCCTACGACAAGGACGGGCAGCAGTGGCCTTTTAAACTGATGGTAGGGGCTGAGCCAAAGGCAAGCTCAGGCTACCAGACTGCATCGCTGGGATTATTAGGCAGCGAGTGCGAAGTCAGTGCGCTTAGATTCTGCACTTATTTTTTTGCAGAGGGCGTTAACGAGATAACCCTGCGTCCTCGGCACGCTTCATCCATCTCAACTCACATCGTCGAAACCGATCATCCCCATATTCTTTTATCAAAGAACGCCAAGCTAAGCGTTTTCCAGTGCTCTTTCGAGTCGCAACTCATCAGTGAAAGACACCGGCCCAATTAGCTCGGATGTACCAGTCTACCAGCTGGCTCTCCATGCTGTAAAGAGCCAGCTGGCAGGTTGATTAGACGTTGCTGCTTGAATCTGTGACGTCAAGGCCCAGCTGCTGGTTAATGCACTGTTCCATGAGAACCTCGTCCTGAGAGTAGGCCATGCACTCACCGAAGGCCGAGAAAATCCAGCCGAAGAACACCAGCATTGCCAGGGAAATAAGAATGCCCAGGGAGCTAAATACGATGCCGGTGATAGCCAGCCCCTTGCCGCCGCCACCGGTCTTGGTCTTACGCAGGGCAACAATACCCAGTACCAGCCCAACGATGCCCAGAATGCCGCCCAGAACGACCCAGCCGCTCAGGAAGGATAGAATACCCAGAATCAGCGACGTAATGGCTAGGCCCTTAGGTGCTGAGGCTACCTGCTGGCCGTAAGCGTCATACCCGTAGGACGGGTAGCTGGCAGGCTGCTGGCTGTAATCTGCTTGGCCGTAGGTAGGCTGTGAGTAGTTGGGCTGTGTGTAGTTAGGCTGTGAGGAAGCACTGTTAGCCTGCTGGCTATAGTCCCCGTTTCCCTGCTCTGTAGCACCTGAGCTGTACTGCCCGGGCACGTAATCGCCGTAGGGGTTTTCCTTGTTGTTTCCGGTGGTCATTTCTCTCCTTCGAGTAGTTTCTTATCCCAGGTTCTTATAGCGCATAGCGCGCTGGGCTTCGAGGTTGTCCTGGCGCTCACGCAGGGCCTGGCGCTTGTCGTAGTCGCGTTTACCGGTGGCCAGGGCAATTTCTACCTTGGCGCGTCCCTTGCTGAAATAGAGTTTGAGGGGCACGACGGTGTAGCCGCTTTCCTTGAGCTTCTGAGCGATCTTATTGATTTCGCTGCGGTGCATGAGCAGTTTACGGCGGCGACGGGCTGCGTGGTTGGTCCAGGAGCCGCGCCCGTATTCAGCGATATGGATGCCCTCTAGCCACAGCTCATTGCCGTACATCTGGCAGAAGCCGTCGGTAATTGAGGCTCCCCCATCGCGCAGGGATTTAACCTCGGTGCCCATGAGCACCAGCCCTGCCTCCCAGGTTTCTACGATGTTGTAGTTATGGCGAGCGCGGCGGTTGGACGCTATGGTGTGGTTATTCGGGTCTTCTTTCGTTACTTTTTTCTTAGCCACGATTATTCTTCGTTCTTTCTTTTCTGTCGTTCTGCCGCGCGCCACCGCACGCCGGCGTCGATGAAACCGTCGAGTGCACCGTCGAATACGGCGCTGGGGTTTCCCTCTTCATAGTTGGTTCGTAGGTCTTTGACCATCTGGTAGGGGTTGAGCACATAGGATCGCATCTGGTCGCCCCAGGAGGCTTTGACGTCACCGGCAAGTTCCTTCTTTTTGGCGTCCTCTTGCTCTTTGCGGAGCAGGAGGAGGCGGGATTGCAGGACGCGCAGTGCTGCGGCTCGGTTTTGTAGCTGGGACTTTTCGTTCTGCATGGAGACCACGATGCCGGTGGGAATGTGGGTCATACGGACGGCGGAGTCTGTGGTGTTCACGGACTGACCGCCGGGCCCAGATGAGCGGAAGACATCGATCTTGAGTTCAGACTCGGGGATTTCGATGTGGTCGGTCTGCTCGATGAGGGGGATGACTTCCACCGCTGCGAAGGACGTCATGCGCTTGCCCTGGCTGTTGAAGGGAGAGATACGCACCAGGCGGTGGGTTCCCGCTTCAATCGACAGGCGCCC
This sequence comes from Rothia sp. 11273D007AR, assembly GCF_053547255.1. NCBI lineage: Bacteria > Bacillati > Actinomycetota > Actinomycetes > Micrococcales > Micrococcaceae > Rothia > Rothia sp. 11273D007AR. The sequence goes on from NZ_JBPPWJ010000009.1 coordinate 2,329, forward strand.
GAAAGCGTAGGGGGCTTTGACCTCAAATGTTGCTGATTTGAGGCCGGCTTCTTCGGCGTAGGAGGTATCCATCACCGTGGTGTCGAAGCCGTTTTTCTCGGCCCAGCGCAGGTACATGCGCAGAAGCATCTCGGCAAAGTCGGCGGCATCCACGCCACCGGCTCCCGCTCGGATGGTGACGACGGCGTCACGCTGATCGTACTCGCCCGAGAGCAGGGTGATTACTTCGAGCTCTGCTAGGCGCTTTTCGATAGCGTGCAGTTCGGTTTCTGCTTCGGCAAGGGTATCGGCGTCGCCCTCTTCGTCGGCGAGTTCTACCATGACCTCAAGGTCGTCGATGGCCTGGCTTAGTTTGACGAGCTTATCGAGTTCGGCCTGTTTGTGGGAGAGCTGGGAGGTAACCTTTTGGGCGGCGTCGGGGTCATCCCAGAGATCGGGGGCGCCGGCTGCTTCAGAGAGTTCTGCGATGGTAGCGCGCAGCTGCTCAACGTCGCTGACCTCTTCGATGGAGGCGTAGGTTGAGCGCAGGGTTTTGATCTGGGCAGAAAAATCTAAAGTAGCCATGACTATTAACCCTAGCTGAAAACGATGGTAAGCGCCCGGTTTTGCCCCTGTTTTGCGCTGACGGGGCAGAGCGCTTCTGTTCTAGTCTTGGGTGGTGATAACGCGCGCCCGGCCGGTAACGGTGATATCGATGCCGTCTGGTAATACAACAGAGAGAAGTGGTGGGTGGGCCCTAGCTGAGAGAATGATTACCGCGGTGTTGTTTCCCGACGCCCCGGTTGCGGGGTTTAAGGTGAGGTGGGAAAAGTCGGCACCGGCGCCGCTTTCTTGCAGAAAGGTATGAGCGGACGCCTGCACCCCGGCGCTAGTGAGAGTCACCTGGGCCTGGGCCTCCCCTACCGCTGTGATGCCCTCAATGCGCTGAGCGGCAGACGTCGCTGCTTGGTCGGCTAGAGCCTGGAGGCGCTGTCTTTCGAGGTAGACGGAGCTTACTCCAACGACGGTGGAAGCAACCAGCAGAAGTACCAGGCACAGCCCCACGATGAGTGGAAGGACGCTTCCCCGTTCAGCTTCGCTCTCGGCGGCCTTAGGGCAGGGCACCTGCTGAAACTGGACCTGATTATAGTGCGTCATGAGTAGTCTCCTCCCCAACTCACAGCCTGTGAGGTCATAGTGGCAAGAGTCGGTGCCCCTGGCCAGGGCACTAAAGGCAGCCCGACCTCAACGGTAACGTCCACCGACATCCGCTCCCCCGCAGCGCAGACGTCCTCGCAACTCAACGTGGCGGTAACGGTGTTAGCGTCTAGACCAAAGTCGCCAGCTGTTAGCGCCGCAACTGTTTGAACAGCAGATTGGTTACGTTGCTCCGGTGGCAGAAACTGAATCACCTGTAAAGCATGAGAGCTGGCATTAGATGCCGCAAAAGCAGCCGATTGCATGGCAAAAACTGACAGCAGAAAATAGACTGTTGGAACCATCAGTAGGGCACCCAGACCAATAAATTCAACCAGGGCGCTGCCCTGTTCAGGGTGGTCTGTACGTTGCGTTTCTTCAGCTTTACTATTGGACTTACCGCTGAACCACAGCATGCCCGCTCACCTCCCACTGGGTTGCTACACCAAAAGGACCGAGCAGGGGAACCGGGGCGGTCACGGTAATCTGCACAGCTTCTACTCCCTGCCATTGGGTGATGGAGCTACTAATCGTCGTTGAATACTGGTCAGGAAGAACTGAGTACAGCAAATCACGCGTCCGTTCCTCCCCATCGGCAGGTTCCCGGTCGAGCATGGCTCCGTAACGTGCCCCCTGAGAAGCCGCGTCCTGCAGCACGTTACGAGTAAATAGGGCAAAGGCAACCTGCAGGACGCCAAGAAAAAGCAAAACAACCAGAGCGGATACCATAACGAACTCCGCCGTCGCGTTACCTCTCTCATTCTCAGGGGACGCTGCTCTCACGAGATTCTCCTAGCGGTTAATCATTGACATTGCGTTATTGAACATATTGACGAGAGCGTCCTGGGCAACCACCAAGATAGCGGCCACGAGTATAGCCGACATCATCGTTATCATCACCCAGCCAGGCACGTCCCCGCGTTCAGGGTCGTCCTGGCTTGTCATAGGCGCAACAAGGCTGAGAAGGACTTTGAGGTAGGTGTCGGTCATGAACTTCTTCATGGGATTCTCCTTTGAATAGGGTGGGTGGGTATGGACTGCCCGCAAGCGGGCGGGATTAAAAATTGAGGTTTAGAAGAGAAAGACCTGGGAACATCGCAAAAAGTACGGTAAGGGGAAGAATCAGAAAGACAACGGGGGCCATCATTCCGATTTCTTTCTTTCCGGCCGTCTCCATCAGTTCTCGTTTGGCGTTGTCACGCACATCTTGCGCCTGGGCCCGCAGAACATCTGCCAGAGGTGTGCCGCGCTCGATAGCTACAACAAGACCGTCTACAAAACGAGATAGGGCAGCCACCGACGTCCTTTGTGAGAAGCTTTGCAACGCAAAAACCAGCGATTCGCCGGAGCGCGTCATCGCAAGGATCGTCTGAAATTCACGAGAAAGCTCGCCCTGCGAGCTACGCACTACTCGTTCAAGCGAACCGATGGCTGATTCGCCCGCGGTAACGGATAGGGCCATAAGCTCTGCCAAGGCAGGAAACTCAGCCAGCATAGCTTTCTCCCGTTGAGCAACCTGCTGGGACAGCCAATAGTCACGAGCAAGGAACCCGGCACAGGCGCCTAATACAATCAGGAGGATTCCGGGCACAAGGTTTACTTTTCCCTGGGCAAGTCCCACAGCTACCAGACAGATACAAGACGCTGTAGCCACGAGACTCCACAAAACCTGTTGTACCCGATACTCAACAACCGTCAGATGCCCGCCTAACTGGGTAAGGCGTTTTTCAAGTGATACTGTATCAAAGCTAGACCTACCCAACCCACGGTAAACTTTTTCGACCCAGGGGGCGAGAAGGGCCGCGCTTGCGCCGTACACCCCCTCAGGCAGCGTGCTATACGGCGTATCTGGGCGGTTCTTCTTCAGCTCCGCGGCACGAAGCTGGGGCGCTATACGGTCAGCAAAGCTCTCGCGGCGCTGGGTCCAGATACTCGAAAGCACCAGCCAGACTCCTGCCGCTAGGAAAAGGCCGAGGAGAAGGGAAAAGTTCATGCTAGCACCCTCTTCTCTTCCGGTAGAGCGCCGATACGCATCATCAGCCTGTATGCAATAACGGTCAGGGCTAGGCCACTTGCGAGCACCACAAAACCTGCAAAGCTGTTGTAAATTCTGATAGTGCTCGGCTGCGTAGCCATAAGGCCCAGGACGACCCAGGGAGCAACACAGGCAAGACGGGCGGCGTTGACCGTCCATGACTGTCTAGCCTCAAGTTCAGATCGCGTTCTGCTGTTTTCACGCAAGAAAGTACTTAATGTTCCTAACAGGCGACCTAAATCAGTTCCGCCTACCTCACGAGTGACTTTGAGAGCTTCAATGATGTTGTCAGCGGTGGGGTCGCTCAAACGGTCCTTGAGACGGTTGAGGGCTGGAAGGAACTCACCGCTAGCACGGTAATCTGAAGCAAAGCTAGAAAAAGCCGGACGCAGGGGCTCAGGCCCCCGGTACTGAAGCTGCATGAGGGCGTCCGGAAGCGACAACCCTGCACGGATTGCTGACCGCAGGTGGTCCACCGCATCGGGCCATAAATCCCGCAGCTGAGCCTGCCGCTGAGTAGCCCGGTGTTTGACCACCAGGCGGGGGCCAAAGAACCCAACACCCGCAGCGAGTACAGCCAGAGGAACCAGTGAAGTCAGCGCGAAGGTCAGTACCATGGCGACAAAAGCAGCTACAGCGGAAACCATATAAAACATAGATACCGTGAACTTTTCTAGGTCTGCCTGGCGCAGCAACTGTTGTATCGCCGGAACTTTTCGTTCTTTTTTCTCCCTGGCAGGGAGCTCCCAAAAGGACATATAGATTAAGAGGGCACCAATACCGAACATCAGCCCGAATAAAGCACTCATGCCAGCGCCCCATCACAGTTGAGAAGGGTCTCAGGGGCGAAGCCAGCGCGAATAAATTTCTCGGGTGATGGCACTTCTGAGGCCACACATACTAGTTGGTCTCCCTCTCGCCTAAATAGGGTACTGGTTTCAATCACCCCGTTTTCGACTCGGTTGCCGACAGCGAGGATTTCTCGCACCTGCCGTTTACCGCGCAGATTACGATCGCAGTGAACTACCAGGTCAAAGCAAGAAGCTACCGTGGGAACAACGAACGAACTTGAAATGTTATCGCCCGCCAAGAGGGGAAGGGTACACATCTTAGTAACTGCATCGCGGGCAGAGTTAGCGTGGATAGTGCAGAGCCCCGGGAGCCCGGAATTGAGCGCAATGAGCATATCGAGGGATTCAGCCTCACGCACCTCACCGATGATTAAACGGTCCGGGCGCATTCGTAAGGCTTCTTTCACCAAACGTCGAAGGGGAATCTCGCCGTGGCCCTCTAGGTTTGGCTGACGACACTGCAAATTCACTACATCACGAAGCGGAATTTTCAACTCAAAGATCTCCTCGCAGGTGATAACGCGTTCTCTCATCCCGATCGATGCCGATAGGCAGTTCAACATAGTTGTTTTACCGGCCTGAGTAGCTCCGGAAATCAGGCAGTTGAGCCCGCTGGCCACTGCCGCATCTAAAAACTTTGCAGCATCCGCACTCAGGGAACCTAGCTTCACCAGGTCACTGAGCCTAGTAGCTCTAGCGATAAACTTGCGGATGTTGATAGCCCAGTGACGGCGGGTAACATCCGGTATAGCGACGTGAAGCCTAGAACCATCAGGCAAGGAACTATCGACAAAAGGCGTACTCAAATCAAGGCGCCGCCCCGAAGTCTTGAGCATACGCTCTACCAGAGCACGAATTTGTTCTTCGCTGAGGGTCAGCCCGGTTAGTTCAGATTCCCCAGCGCGAGCCACAAAAATCTCGTCCGGCGCATTGATCCAGATTTCTTCAACAGAGCTATCATCTAGATACTGCTGAATCTCACCGAAACCGCACACCTTATCGAATAGAGAGCTAATTAGGGCATCAGCATTCTCAAGCCGTGGAACTGCTCCACGCAGCATCTGACGTTCATAGTCCGCGATTGCCTGCTGAATCAGTTCTTTGGCTTCCCCCTGCTGTACGAGCGGGTCAATACTGCTTCGACGAATCAAATCACGAACGTCCGCCTCAATTAAAGCCTCCGCTTGCATCTCAGGCATCTGTCCCCCTTACGCTCCGTTGCGACTGGTCGTTGAATTACCAAACAAGATACAGATGATTAGGCAAAACAATCAACCATACTCAACGCATCCTGTGGATAACCCACGCACAATCACCGCCACCACACCCATCTCTTTCATACAAATCCCTCTCTGATAAGGGAGAATATTTAGAGGCCCTCATTTCATCCACAGACCTTCAACCCAGCCCTCAAAACCGTAATGTTTTGACACACAACTAGTTACTGACTAGTAACAACGCACAAAAATACCCACAAGCTATCTAGCTTGTGGGTATTTTTGGGGAAGGCTCCCCTAGTGGGATTTTGCCCTCATGAATTCAATCGCTTCGTCGATAGGACCATCGAACTGCTTAGAGCCATGGTCCAGGACCACTCCGCGTTCACAGATCTTCGCCACCAAATCAAGATCGTGGCTCACCACAACCAGGGTTTTCCCTTCAGCACTCAGATCTCGGATCTTAGCAATGCATTTCTTCTGGAAGGGCTCATCGCCCACAGCCAGAATTTCATCCACCAAGAAAATCTCCGGGTCGGTGTGCACAGCCACGGCAAAAGCCAGTCGTAGGTACATACCCGATGAATAGAACTTAACCTCGGTATCGATAAAGTTGCCGATTTCAGAGAATTCAACAATTTCATCAAACTTTGCTTCAATCTGTTCCTTACTCATCCCAAGGATGGCAGCATTCAGGTACACATTGTCACGCCCAGTCAAATCGGGGTGAAAGCCTGCTCCAACCTCGATGAGCCCCGCGATGCGTCCGCCGGTCAGCACCTTACCTTCATCCGGGTGCATCACACCCGAAATCAGCTTCAGCAGGGTGGACTTGCCTGAGCCGTTATACCCCAGCAGGGCAACGCGCTCGCCTTCGCGGATGTCCAGGGAAACCCCGTTAAGAGCGTTGAACTTCTCGTTCAAATCTCCCTTACGGCCCTTCATCAGCCAGACAAATGCCTCTTTCATCGAGCGAGTATGCCTCAGCACGAATCGCTTGACCAATGACTCAACCTTGATGACCACAGGAGCATTATCTGCTACAGGCGGTAAATCAAACTTTTTGATATCCACACTTATCAGAGCTCCTGGGCAAAGTTGCCCTCAAGCTTACGGAAAAGTAAGTCGCCGAGGAACAGGGTCACGAGAGAAACGCCCAGCGCAACAGGTACCCACAGGGTAAGAAGATGCGGAGGAATCTGCGAGGTAGGTAGAGCCAAAGCCTCTTCAGGCAGGGTAGGAATCCAGAATGCGTAATGGAAGAGCTCAACAGCAACTGTAAGCGGGTTCATCAGATAAACAGTGATAACCCACGAGTACAGGGTATCGCGCACCATAGTCCATGAATACAGCACAGGGGAAAACCATGTGGCAACCATCAAGAGCATATCCACAATGTTTTCCGAGTCTCGGAAGAACACATTGGCTACGCCGAAAATGAGTCCAAGCCCTGCAGAAAAAATCATAATGATTACCATGGCCACGAGTGCAGCACCCAGCTGCTTCAAATCCGGGCTCCACCCTGCAAAGAGACAAGCCACTAAAAGCACCGCGATCTGGGGCACAAAGTGAATTAAAGCTACCCAAATTGTAGAGACTGAAAAAAGTTCTCTCGGAAGATAAATCTTCTTAATAAGAGCCCCATTGACGACCATTGCCTTGGCACCGTTACTAAACCCTTCAGAGAAGAAATTAATAACAATCATTCCCGAGAACAGATAGATAGCGTAGTTCTGCATACCTCGTTCAAGGCCCAGGAACAGACCCATCGCAATATAGAAGACGCCAAACTGCACACCAGGCTTGATATAGGACCACAGGATACCTAGCACAGATCCGCGGTAGCGGACCTGAATTTCCTTGTCGACAAGCAGCTTTAGAAGGTAACGATTTTGAAAGACATCACGGAGCCCTCTGCCATGCCCCGGAGGGGAGAGAGGATGAGTTACTTGTTTATTCATCGGGTTAGCTCAGACTCCGTATGCTTCTGGAAGGTTTTAGCCCAGGCATCATAGGATGCTACTTCGGCAGCAGCAGAGCGGTACTGGTTTCGCAAATCAGCCCAGTTTTTAAAGAGCTGTGCATGCAGTTTCGAAGCACGAGCCAAATTTTCGCGCAGCTTCTTGGGGTCACGCTGATACCAGAAAACACCGGTACCTTCTGCGTTAGTAACAAGAAGCGAATCGAACTTAGAAACAGTCCACCAACGGTTCTCTGAGTAATTCAGCTGAATCTGAGGATGTGTTTTCGCTAGATCATCCACCGGCTTAAAGAGCTGACGGCCCACCGTAGAAATAGTCCACGGAATCAGCTTCTGGTAGCCAGGCGAGCTGAAGTTACGACGCCCCTTAAAGGGAGGTTTACTTGTCTTAGGCTGGGGGTAGTCATCGAGGTTCGATTTCAGCTGGGCGTCCTGGAATTCCTTCACCTTACCGCGAATTACGGGCAAACGTTCGCTGAGCGAAGGGTGCAGGTGCTCGGGACCAGAAAGAAGGTCCTCGATAGCCATGAGACGACCTTCTTCGGTGTAGTACTGCATAGAGAGAGCGTGCTTAACATCTAGGAAGAGAGACTCACGCAGAACTGATCCGCCCTTTTCAAAGGGAGAATGAATCAAAGCTGTAATGAGTCGGTTACGCTCATGGAAGTAAGCCTGCCAGCCGACGGAATCGTCCTTGTCCTGCCACGATACGTGCCACAAAGCTGCTCCAGGGAACGACACCGTAGCAACTCCTGCTTCCTTAGCGCGAAGACCGTACTCAGCGTCATCCCACTTCAAGAACAGGGGAAGGGATAGCCCAATCTTATTGATAACTTCAGTCGGGATAAGGCACATCCACCAGCCGTTATAGTCAACGTCTACTCGACGGTGCATCCAGTGGGTGCTACGCAGGTTATTTCGACCGAGGTCATGGCCAAGCGACATATCCTCGTGCGGTTTATCGTAAAAGGTACGCCAGGGGTTTACAACTTCACCGAATGCGTGCAGAACCGAACGATCGTACATATCGAACATATGACCGCCCACAATAGTGGGGTTCTTACAGTAATCCGCAAAAGTGATGAGACGCAAAATTGACTCGGGCTCAACGACTACGTCATCATCTAGCAGCATGACATAATCTGAACCATTGTTTACTGACTCAAACATGCCGCGAGCGAAGCCACCAGAACCACCCAGATTTGCCTGGTTAATGATGCGGAATTTACCCGCGAGAGGAGCAACAACCTCTTCAAAGTCCGGATGATCCTGGACCTTCTCGGTACCCTGGTCAACGATCAGAATCTCTTTTACGGTCTCAAGGGCATCAAGGTTATTACCCAGAGAACGAATGTTGTCGATGCAGTACTGCACCTTATTCATAGTTGTAATCTGTACGGTGGCTTTACCGCCTGCCTCCCCCAGACGCGGCTGAATATCACCGAGCCAGTCAGCTTCTACCAGGGTAAGGTCACTCTTGGTTGCCGTAAGGTCAAACCAGTACCAACCGCCATCACCAAAAGGAGCAAGCGTCAAATCGAAGGTTACGGTTTCTGCACCTTCAAGCACTTTGGCATCAACACGTTGAATTACACCGCGGGCATTCGATTTATACACCACAACCATGCCTGCGCCCTCGGTGGTGATTCTAAGGGTTACTGACTTCAGCTCGGTCCACCGTCTCCAGTACGAGGCAGGGAAAGCATTGAAGTAGGTTCCAAATGAAACAGTTTTACCCGCGTCTAGATGAGTTGACCGGCGCCCAAGCAGGTCGGTGCTCACCGTTGCAGGCCCCATTGAATTTTCATTCTTCAGCTCTTGTTGTGCAGCTGCCTTCTCAATAGTTTTAGCTGCGTCTCCGTCTAAACGGGTAGGGAGCTGCACGCCAGTAGCACTACCGCTGTCAATGTACAAAGGTATAACATCGGTTTGAACTGCTTCGGGGAGGATGACCCGCTGAAGGATTTTCATTTCAGACATATTTTTTACGCTCATCTTTATGCCTCGATTCCGCCAGACACCAGCTTTTCACCCTTTTCGAAGTGGGGGCGGAGCTTGTTATCGAACATTGAGAGTGCAGCACCGATAGCCATGTGCATGTCGAGGTACTTGTAGGTACCTAGACGTCCGCCGAAGAGCACGTTCTGCTCTCCACCAGCGAGTTCGCGGTATTTGAGGAGCATCTCGCGGTCAGCACCGGTGTTGATGGGGTAGTAGGGTTCGTCACCCTTTTCCGCGAAGCGTGAGTATTCGCGGTGAATGACGGTGGCATCCTTAGTGTAGTCACGCTCGGGGTGGAAGTGACGGAACTCGTGGATACGGGTGAAGGGGTAGTTGGCGTCGGGGTAGTTCATGACGGAGCAACCCTGGAAGTCTTCGATGTCGAGTACTTCTTCTTCCAGGTCGATGGTGCGCCAGGACAGGTCACCTTCAGCGTAGTCAAAGTAGCGGTCGACGGGGCCGGTGTAGACGACGGGAACCTGGCCCAGGACCTTGGAGCGGGAGTACTCGTGGCCTTCTTCGAAGAAATCGGTGTTGAGGTGAACTTCGATGTTGGGGTGGGCGGCCATGCGCTCAAGCCAGGCGGTGTAGCCGTCGACGGGCAGGCCTTCGTACTTGTCGTTGAAGTAGCGGTTGTCGTAGTTGTAGCGTACGGGCAGGCGGGAAATGATGGACGCGGGTAGGTCGGCGGGATCGGTCTGCCACTGCTTGGCGGTGTAGTGCTTGATGAAGGCTTCGTAGAGCGGACGCCCGATGAGGGAGATGCCCTTGTCGTTCAGGTTCTTGGGGTCGGTTCCAGCCAGCTCGCCAGCCTGTTCCTGAATCAACGCCTTGGCTTCAGCCGGTGAGTAGGCGGCGTTGAAGAACTGGTTGATGGTACCCAGGTTGATGGGCATGGGGTACACGATACCGTTGTGGTTGGTGTAGACGCGGTGGGTGTAGTTGGTGAAGCCGGTGAAGCGGTTGACGTATTCCCAAACCCGCTCGTTGGAGGTGTGGAAGAGGTGGGCGCCGTAGCGGTGAACTTCGATTCCGGTCTTCTCTTCGTTTTCACTGTATGCGTTACCGCCGATGTGGTGGCGACGGTCAAGCAGGGCTACCTTCAGACCGAGTTCAGTTGCAGCCTGCTCGGCAATTGTCAGGCCGAAGAGGCCAGAGCCTACTACTACAAGATCAGCGTTCACTTAACTTACTCCTTGTTAGGGGTTGCACAACTATCGTGAGTCTGAACAACCATGCTCTGCTACTACAGCGTAGAAGCTTAACTTCGGTGTGTCCCTTACTCGCAGGGTAAACACAGTTAATAACAAAAGTACCGGATATAGTCGATCACCACCCGCTAACAGGCTGGAAAGATCGTGTGATTATTCCCCGGTCTCGATATCAATAGCGAAATCAAGAAGAGAAACTTGATTTTTCCACAATGAGGCCCAAAACAACTTCCAAAGTTTGTTTTTTCGTTTTGCGCCCTTGCATTGGCATGTTTCCAGGTCTTTGCTGGCCTTATGAAGCTTTTAATATATGTCCAGCAACCACCGGCGGGGCCTTATCGAACAGTGGAGTTTGAGTATTCACCTGACACGACAGGAGTAGACGTCCACAAAGAACTCTGCAGTACGTGGGGTAATGCTGATTTCAGTTGGGGTATTCAGGGCCAAGACATCAGGGAGCTTGTTCCCGGCGATAGTCCTTGGGTTAGTGGCGCCCAGCTCACAGTTCTACCCTCTTTACCCGGTCTGACGAGTCCTTCTTTGCCTGATGAGAAGGCCCTGTTTACCTTACGTGTGGTGCACGGCCCGGATTCTCATTCTCATTTCCCACTATCGCGAGGTAGCTGGGAACTTGGTAGGCAGGCTCCCCTGCTCACAATCGATGACCCTGCTCTTGCACCTGTTGAGGGCTTCTTAGAGGTGACAGGTAGCGGTGTTTCTTTCGTAGGTGAGGGGTATCGCAACAAGCTTGAAATAGGTGAAAAATTTATAGTGGGTGGGAGCGTCCTTGTCGTTGATCGGCCGGGGTACAGTTCTTCTCTCTACTGTGACCCTGTTGTTCAAGAGGTTGAAGTTCCTGCACCTAAATCTAAGCTGCTGCTGGCAGCGACAGTGGGTCTTCCGCTCCTTTTGGGCTGTGTGATTGCCTGGTTTACCCAGCTGTGGCTTGTTCTTCTCATGGCGTGTGGATCTTCGCTCTTAATGAGCCTTCATGCTCTTTCTCAGGGGCGTGAAAGATCCTCAGTGCGTCGTCAGATAGCGCAGCTTGCTCGGGAGGAAGAGGAAGCTATAGCCCGTTACCGCGGAGCTAACCAAGTGCATGCTGAGACGGGTCTTGTGATAGGACGAGGCACCCGGCCAGTACGAATTAGGGGCAAGCAACGTGAGGTAAGGAGCCTCCCTGAAGTCCAGGGAGCCCCTTATGTCATAAGCACAGAAGAACTTACGCAGATACTGCCGGGGCTTCCTCTCCCGACCCAACGTTTGGCCCTATGCCAGCTCTTAGCTCAGAATCAGCCGGTCTACCTTCTTGTTCAGGAACAGGAGGCTACCTGGTTTTTACGTCTTATTGACCCGCTTCTTGCAGCAGCAAACGTGTGCACGGTATCTCTTGCAGAACTTAGTAGTTTAGAAACAGGTTTTTTGGTGTGCTCCTATCTGCCGCCGTCCCTACCTCCCCAGCTTCTCCCCTTCCCCTTGGCCGATAAAGGGCACCCTATAGAGTCCACAGAGCTCTTTCCTCAGTCAACTAGCTGGCGCAACATCGTTTTAGACGGAATCAGCGAAGAGCGTTACTGTGCTCTGCTAGCGAATTTAGTAAGAGTCGCAGCAGCGCCTCTTTCACAGAAGCTTGGCGGCGCGACAACACATACCTCTCAGCTGCCTACTTATGCGTTCCCCGAGCTGTCGACGAAAAACCAGCCCGAGAACCTATGGGCAACAGAAGTATTTCTGCACGCGGGACAAACCTGCGAAAGAAAAGATGAGCTTAAACTCGGCCTTATAAGGCACGGCCCACATTTTCTCTGTGCAGGAACTACAGGTTCAGGTAAATCCCAACTTCTTCGCTCTCTACTGTGGTCTGCGGCTCTTAGCTACCCACCTCAGCGTCTTTCTTTCATCCTTATAGATTTCAAAGGTGGTGCTGGCTTAGGCCCTCTAGCACCTCTGCCCCATTGTGCTTCGTTATTATCTGATCTTGATACGTCTCAGCTCACGCGCACCATGAAGTTCTTACGGGCGGATCTTACCCATCGCAAGCAAGTCTGGAAACGTATGGGCATCAGCTCGTACGACGATTACATTGCACTCTGTAGAGATGCCCAGACAGCACCTGACTTCCCAGAGCTGATAATCTGCATCGATGAGTTTCGTATGCTTGTCGATGATTACCCAGACATCATGAACGAAATGATGAAGATAGCTACAATTGGCAGGTCACTGGGGTACCACCTCATCTTGGCTACCCAGCGTCCGCAGGGAGCAATTTCTCCCGATATCAGGGCAAATATCTCAACAGTGCTGTGTCTTAGAGTCAGTTCTGCTCAGGAATCTTATAACGTTCTAGGATCGGAAGAAGCTTCTCGTATCTCCGCCCGTTTCCCAGGGCGGGGCCTCCTGCGAAGTGCAGATAATGAGATGGTTGAGTTTCAAGCTCCGTTAATCACAGGTCTTTACAGGCAAGATCCCCAAGAACGATGTCGAGTACGTTTTATGCTCGACTCATCTGATTCGCAGCAGCCCACCAGCCATCAGCCGCTCAGCGATACAGAACTCGACGCCACCAACACCGCTATCTACCGAGCTTACCGGGAGGCTCATCAGCTACCTACGTATCAGCCGGTTCCAGCTGTGCTTACTTCTCCTGACCACACGGAATTACCAGCGTCCGCTGGGCCTTTTGCCCTCTTACTGGGTCAGTACGAGATAGCAGAGCTAGGGCTTCAGGCCCCCTTAATCTGGTCAGCTGAGGACGGCCCGATTCTAGTGCAGGGAGCCAGCAATGAATGGATGCGTGTGCTTCGAGTGTCTCTTCTGCAAGCTCTTGCTCAAGGGTACGCTGTATTATGCCTGACACCGTCAGAACAGCGTGCACGAGAGATAGAAAACTGGGGTAAGGAATACACGGAGCAATTTGAAGTCTTTACCTACCAGGATTTCAACTATGTACAGCACCTTCTAGGTTGCTGTGCAGATGCCTCGGAACCGGGCCAACTTCTCGTCATAGATACACTAGAAACGTTGCTAGACGCGCTCCAGCGACACCCTATAGCAGAGGCCCACCTACAACAGCTCCTTACCCTCGGTAATCAACCAACAATTCAGGTTTTGTGCACTTCGGTAACAGGCGTGCGAGGTAAGTACCAGCAGTTTTTTGAGCACACCCTCATGACTCGGTCTGCTGTGGAAAATGATCCCTTACGCTCCCATAACAGGGACTACACCCTACCAGGCAGCGGGCAGTTTGCGGTGGAGGGAAAGGTTATCTATGACTCTTCAAAAGGAGAGGTGCAGGCAGGCGCGCTTGCGTGGGCAGAACTCGGCACTCCGCCAGCGCCTCCAAAAGTCTGTACCCCGCAAGGTGTTAATCACCAGGTAAACAGCTCCTACCAGCAATCGCGTTCCTGGCGCCCGCTCCCCTTGCTCTGCCCTGTAGGCGCGCTCCCGCCATCGTTCAAGCCCCATGCCGGCGCACTCGCCTGCGGTGTTCTCAGGGATGGCTCGGTGGCCTTCACCCCACCTTTACGAGGAGGGTTTATCAGTATCAGCGGCCCACGGGGGTCTGGAAAAACAACTCTGCTCAATACATTCGTCCACGCTAACCCAGAGTATTTCTTTATTGTTATTTCATCGGGCGCTGGCACCACATCAGAAGATATCAATCAAGCTATCGGCAGGAGCGAAAACCTAAGAATCCGTCCCATTCTGCTCATCGACGACCTCGATAAACTCAGCCACGACATACAGCAGACAATACTGACCCAGAAAGACAAATTTGAATCTGTTGTCGTGGCCTACACCCCCTGGCCGCGGTGGAGCAGCTCACCGATTCTTGCCGCTCTCAACGGTACATCTACCGGTATCGTCCTTACCCCGCACAGCCCCGCAGATTTGTCGTTCTACCCGGGTGTAAGCCTCCCCCTCGACCTTAAAACTCACGGTCAGCTCCCGGCAGGACGGGGAATCATCATTGACCACGCCGATGTCGTGGCTTTTCAAGCCGCCTCCCCAGACAAACCTGTTACCGGGAGGAAGGAGCCAAATATCCAAGAGTAGAGCGAGCAAAAAGAAGCATAATGACCGCTCCACTGATAACTACCGTCGTTAGACCTACCAGGTATTTTCCTCCCAGGGCAGTTTGAACACCGATGATCACAGCAAAGAGCTGCCAGACAAGCACAAGCGGCTGCCCAAACCGCTGGGCCTTCCACACTGCAACAGCGCCGACAGCAAGAGCCAGGGCAATAATGAAGTAGAAGGATGCGATAACTGATGCTCCCCCGATATCAGCCGAAGAGAAAGTCCCCACGAGAGCAGTGACTACCAGATACAGGGCCTGAAGGAGGCTTAGCCCAACCAAAATTTTCACAGGAACAGGAACGGCTGAAACGCTGGAAGAAGCCACGTCTATCTCATTTCTCTATGTACTAAGAAAGGGTCTCCTATCTAGAATAGGCACCCGGGAGTGTCACCTCTCACCCCGGCACCCCCTTACACTCCCACCTGTGACATTTACCTCAGGCCTGCGCATAGATTTTCGCTCACAACCCCCTTGTATGACGCTCCATATCGTGGGAAAGTTATTGAGGTTCAAGTTTGGCTCCTTCTAGGAAAGGGGCCAGATTTTTTTGTTAGTTGCTGAGCCGTTTTGCCTCAGCTTTAATCCGGTAAACCCTATAGGAGAGCATGCTAATGGATTGGCGTAGCCGTGCTGCTTGTCTTGAGAAAGACCCTGAACTCTTTTTCCCCGTAGGAAACACCGGGCCCGCCCTTCTTCAGATTGAAGAAGCTAAGAATGTCTGCCGCAGCTGCACTGTGATGGATACCTGCCTGCAGTGGGCTATCGAAACAGGCCAGGATTCTGGTGTGTGGGGCGGTATGAGTGAAGATGAGCGTCGCGCTATGAAGCGACGTGCTGCCCGAGCCCGCAGGGCTTCGTAGCAGCAATCTCACGTAAGTGTTCTTGATGAGGGGCGAACCTGTTTATCGGTTCGCCCCTCCTCTTTATGTGGTGCTCCTTGAGCTACAGAATGGCGGCTTCAATCGTCACCAAAGTTCCACCTTCTGGGGCAAGACTCCAGTGGATAGTGCCGTTGAGCTCACTAGCAACCAGGGTTTTAACGATTTGAGTCCCTAGACCGGTTCCGGTGCCAGCTCCCTCTAGTTCTCTGATTTTTTCTGCGCTGATTCCCGTGCCGCTATCGTGGACCGTCACGATAATGCTGTGCTCTTGCCCCTCTGAGTAGCGATGTTGGCAACTGAGAGTAACAGTGCCTGTTTCCCCCGCTAGACCGTGCTCTACTGCGTTAGCCACAACCTCATTGATCACGAGGGCAAGAGGGGTGGCTATCTGGCTGGGCAGCTTTCCGAAAGATCCTTCGATTCGGGTGGCAACGTGCTGCCCGGGTGAAGCAAGCTCGGCAGCAAGCCTAAACTGTCGGCTAATCAGGTCATCGAAGTCTACGTCCTGAGTTAGCCCCTGAGAGAGTGCGTCATGTACTAGCGCGATAGTGGAGACGCGGCGCATCGCCTGCTCCAGCCCTTCCTTTGCCTCTGGTGTGGTCATACGTCTGGATTGCAGGCGAAGCAGGGCTGAAACAGTTTGAAGGTTGTTTTTGACCCGATGATGGATTTCGCGGATAGTAGCGTCTTTCGACATCATCTCCTGCTCTCGCCGACGCAGCTCGGTGACGTCACGGCAGAGCAGCAGGGCCCCGTAGCGTTCCTCTCCCAGCCTAGAGAAGTGTCGTAGTGGAATCGCCCGGAAGGTAACGTTCTTGCGGTTAGCTTTAATTTCTGCGCGCCAGGGCATCCGACCGGTGAGAACCAGTGGTAGGGTTTCGTCCGCCTTCTCGCTCGCTGGTAGCAGGGCCCGGGTGATATCGAGTAGGCTCGCGCCGAGCATGTCTCCCGAATAGTTGAGACGTTTGTAGATAGACAGAGCATTGGGCGAGGCGTAAGTGACCCGCCCGTCTGTATCGAGCATAACCAGGCCGTCACTCACCCGGGGGTTACCGTGGGCTGTTCCTACCGGAGCAGAAAACTCGGGCCAGGCGCCGCGTGACACCATCTGCAGAAGGTGGTGGGAGACATCGCGGTAGACCCGTTCCGCTTTTTGGCGCTTGCGGGTTCCCAGGCTCTCTCGGTGTACCGACAGCAGGGCTACGGGTCGGTCATTGCGTATCAGCGGAATAAATTCTGTATCAAGGACGATATCGGTGAGGTTGTGCTCGTCGTTGAGGGTCTTGGGGGTTTGGCTGTTCCAGCTTGCAACCGCCCGCTCGCAGAGGGCCGGGTTGAGTTCTTTACCCACCCAGTCAGTGTGAAAAACGGTGTGGGTAGTTGAGGGGCGAATTTGAGCAAGGTTGATAAATCCAGCGGACGCCGGCAGCGGCTGGGACAGGGAAAAGTAGCCCTCGATGGTGTCGGGATGGGGAGCCCAGAGCATAAGGTCGCAATAACCGGTGTCTGCAATAATTTGCCACTCATTGGTGAGCAGATGGAGCCACTCAATATCGCCCGGTCCGTAGGCACCTGTGCGCATGAGGATTTCGGTGAGGGACATGGTGCCTCCTGAGGGTATAAACAGAGCAGATTAGGATCTGTGGCGGCGGGTAAAGCGCGCCCAGGGCTTCTTCTTTTCTACCATGCTTAGACTCTGTTCGGGGTATAGCGACGAGGCTGGTTTTCCTAGCCCAAGAGCCTCTAGAGTCGTTTGAGCTAGTTTATATAGCTGATGGGCTAGCTCTGTTTGTGGGCCCACCTCAAAGACTGTTGTTCCCTGTAGTCGAGCTTTATCTGCGGTTGCAGTGTCTTCTGGCAGCTGAACTGCTATGGGTAGGCTGGGGCCGAACCGTTCCCAGGAGTGTTCAAGGGCGGCCTGAGCTGAGTTGCCCAGGGCCTCGGTTCGGATACGGTTGAAGACGATGCTGATTTTTTCTTCAGAGGATACAGCCAGAGCTGCCTTGAGGGCATCGTAGGCTTTGATCAGTCGTGGTACGCCTACCACGTCTGCTAAACCTACAGTTATCAGGTGGTCGGCTCGTGTCAAGCTGGTAAGAGTTGCATCATTTCGTTGTGGAGTAAGACCATCAAAGCTCAAGGCTGGGTCTTCTTCTAGGCAAAATGAGGTATCAATTACCACCAGGTCGTACGTTGCCACCAGTGTATTGAGCACAAGGTCGAGAGCACTTGAACGCACCTCGACCCAGCGGTCTGGCCGGTTGATGCCGGTAACGATATCGAAGTAGTGGGAACGGTGCGAAACGGTGTGGGTGAGCTCTTTAAGCTGTTGCCGGTTTAGACCGCCACGATCTGCGTGGTGACAGAGCTGAGCCAGGCTTGAATAGTCATCGGTAAGACCTAACGCCGCTCCGACGGATGCACCGTAGGTATCTGCATCTACCAGGCAGACTGAGTACCCTGTTTCTGCATAGGCTGCTGCCAGATTGATAGCTAAGGTGGTGCGCCCAGGGGAACCGTAGGGACCCCACACCGCAACTATTTTCCCTTCCGTATGAGAGTGGGCAGGTGCGTCCTGCTCATCTTCAGTCCTTGTCTGGGGAGTTTTGATCTGGGCGGAGGACGCAGGGCTTTCGTACTGTGTCTGGCTGCCCTGCTCGCTGTCTGGCTCTGAGGTCAGTAGAGTATCAAGTGCCTTTTCTATCTCGCTCACGATCTCTGCGGTATCGGCTAGAGAATCAATCGGGTGGACGCCTTCGATACCGGGATAGTCTCCCCGATCCGTGACAAGGCAAACTGCGACCTCGAGGTGGTGCAAAGATTTGACCATGGAAAAAGTGAGTTCTTCTCCCCCGGTCACAATAAGCGCGGCGCGGGCAAGACCACTTTGTGCCAGCCCCAGCATCTCACCGATATCGTGCACATGCCGAACCACACTCACCTGTCCACGTTGAGATTCAATTGCAGAGATGAAACGTCCGCCTTCATCGCCAACAACAACAATTGGAATCTGCATTAGTTCCCTCCTGCCGCGTAAGCCGATGGGACCAGGTTAATCACGGCTCCCTTGCTTGTTGCGCCCAGTACAGTGGGTAGGACCTCCTGGTGTACCCATAGTTCTACAGCTGAACGCCCTGTACCTCCGATGACCGATTCCTGAGCGGTAACAGAATGGATCTCAGCTGACTCGGCTATCGCGGTGGGATCGCCGTAAGTGTTAGCTCCCTCTGTTTTGTATGCAACCCAAATATCTACCCGGTCACCGGGAACGTACTCTGCAACCGCATACTGATCGAGAAGTAAAGTAACAAGTCTACGACCGTCGCTCACCTCGTTGGACAGTGAACGAGATGAGAGAAGTTCACCTGCAGCTATGGGGCGGGTAGCGACTGATCCGTCAGCGATTGCCTGTTCAGCTGAAAGGTACATACCGGCTGAATCCCCGAGCTTGATCTGTGCAACTGTAACGTTCTCGGTCGTGATCTTCTCGCCAATACCAATATCTTTACTAGCAACGTAGTAGGGCTGGGTCTGATTGGTAGCTCGGACGAGGCCAACGACGCCCAGAACCGAGAGAAGAATAATTAGGACGCCCGCCAGCAGCTTAGGGTCGCGGAACCCCGGCTTTCTGAAACGGGGAGAAAGATTTTCTTGAGCCATCATGACACCTCTTTGAGTCAGGAAGTTTTCCTCGTTGACAGCAGTTTCCCTAACCAGAGCATTAAATTCAAAGATTCGGCATAATTTATGTCAAGGTTACGTAAAATCTAGCAAGTTATCCACAGGTCTTGATTCTTCTATCAAGGTGGTTCAAAATGCACTAAACTAAAGCAAAGAGTCCCCCACTTACTCCCCCGTTTCAGAAGGAACCAGACATGGTTGAACAGCGCTTTCTCACACTGACCGACGTTGGTGAAATTCTTAATATATCTCCCAGCCAGACTCGTGCCCTGGTACGCTCGGGAGAACTGAAGGCCATTCAGATTGGCGGTAGAAATCAGTGGCGGGTTGAAAAAAGCATGCTCGAGGCATATATCAGCGAGCGCTATGCAATGACTGAAGAAGCTATCCGCGCCGAGCAAGTCGAGCGAGCCGAAATCTCCTAAACAGACTATCTATCCCGCTACCCTGATAGCGGCAATTGAAGCGAAGGGGACGCTGCGTGGAGCCCCCTGGGTTCCGCGTGCGTCTTCTTTTTGTGCCTTGACGCCCACAATTTCGCAGTAATCAGCACCAACAGCCCATACCCTACCGGCACTGGTGAGACCGTTCCCGCCTGCATGATAGATGTGAATATCGCGCTGGGCAGCACTGAGGGCTCGTAGGGCAGACCCCAGCGTGAGCTTGCGTGAAACGTCAGTGGCTTCACCAAATGCCCGGTGGTTTCCACCCTCCCAATAAAGAATTTCAGACAGAGGAAGAATGATATCGGCACCCTCTGTAGCTACCTGAAGCCAGCCCAGCCCCAGAGTTTCTAGCCGTCCTCGCCAAATATCTCCGGTAGACCCGTGAACCGTCAGCTGCTGCCCGAGCTGGGCAGCTAAACGATCAGCTGCAGTAACTCGAGAAAGCTCTATCTGACGTAACTCTCGAGCATCTATTTCGTAGTCACGGTGCTTTTGTGCTTCCATCTGGATTTCGTAGTCCCGGAAGAGCAAATCTAAGTGTGCCATGCACTGAGGATACCCCGTCAACGAAAATTTATTGAAAAATTCGCTACAACCCTCTTGAATACATCACAAAGAGAAGTAATATGATTCATAAATCATCAAACTGCATCAAATGACATGATTTGAGGTGAAAGAAGTGAACTCACGGGTATTTGCTCTATGCGTAGCTAATCTGGTCCCCCTCCTAGCACTGGGTGGAGCTGGCGTATCTAGCGTGCTACTTCACCTGCTTCTAGTAGAAGACCATCAGAGCTTAGGGATAATTTCTCATGATCCCGGAACCTGGGTCAGTCTGCTGGCCTGCGCTATTGCCGGTCTGCTGTGTCTCGGTATCGCCCTCTGGTGGATTGCAGGACTGGTCTACTACTACGGTGCCCTAGTTCATGCCCGGCGCTCTACCGTGCACTTACAACTTCCAGTGTGGGCGCCAGGGCTCCTTAAAACACTTGCTGGCGCTTCTTTAGGTTTAGGAGCTTTAGCTCCCACGCAGGCATACGCTCTGCCACTTGAGCAATCGATCTCAGCAACGGTTCGTAGCAGTGAGGCAAGCTCACCCCTGTTCACCCGGGCTTCTCAAGCCGCTCACAACGTCGATGCACTATCAGCCAGTTCTACCCTGACGTCTACAACGTCACCTCTCTTTTCCCAGAGCCAGGCTCAGGAACAAACAACGCTTACAGTTCTTCCGGTCTCTACTACGAGCTACCAGCCCATTTCGCCCCTCTTTTCAGGTAGCACTCGAACGCTCCCGGATTTTTCAGAACGCACAGCAGTCACTTACACGGTAACCCCAGGTGACTCGCTGTGGAGCATTGCAGAAAACCAGCTTGCCCCCGATGCGTCAGGAGCTGAAGTACTAGCACTCGTGCACGCGATCTGGCAGCTTAATCAAGACTCAATCCCCACCCTAGAAACCCTTATTTTCCCAGGTCAAACCATCACCCTACCCCAATAGTTATGCAAAGGAGCATCACCGTGAAAACCGCTTTCCCAGAACGAGACGACCACAAATTTATCATTGTAGAAGCAACTGAATACGCTGAAAAATATGCTCCCTACTTTGAAAAAGGCCACCCGGAAGAGCCCGAGGTAAGCATCTCCTTCCTCAACCATGAAGAGCAAGCGGTAGAGCAGCTAGGTGTTCGAATCGGAACTGCCGCTATCGAAGTCTTTATGGGGCGGCGCCCCAAGCACCATCTGGCCCCCTGGATGACGCCTGCTTGCTACCGCACCTTAGAGAAGCAACTAGAACACGCTAAAGCCGCGATACTGTACCGCAAACGTCACTACCCTGAATCCATGTACCCCAGCAAGCCTCCAGCCAGGATTCGGCCTCGACGCGTCATCGTGCAGAAAGTATCGGCTTCAGCCTACGAGCTAAGTCTCTTAGTCACCGATGAATGTCGAACTCGCGCGGTAGCTCTTCGAGCTGAACGCCGACGCAGCGAATGGAAAATTGCAACACTTGCTATCGCCTAAAGTTACGCTCCGCGCTCGCTCGTCCAATAAGAGTATTTCAACCGGTAATAGTAAGTGCCCCTGAGCCTGGTAGCTCAGGGGCACTCTAGTGTGGCATCAATGCGACTGGACTGATTAGTCTAGGTAGTCACGCAGAACCTGGGAACGGCTGGGGTGACGGAGCTTAGACATAGTCTTTGATTCAATCTGGCGAATGCGCTCTCGGGTAACGCCGTAGACCTTGCCAATTTCATCAAGAGTCTTGGGCTGACCGTCGGTCATACCAAAGCGCATAGCGACAACGCCTGCTTCACGCTCAGAGAGGGTATCAAGAACCGAGTGTAGCTGCTCCTGGAGAAGGGTGAATGAGACAGCATCAGCAGGTACTACTGCTTCGGAGTCCTCAATCAGGTCGCCAAACTCGGAGTCGCCGTCCTCACCCAGAGGAGTGTGCAGGGAAATCGGCTCGCGGCCGTACTTCTGAACCTCGATAACCTTTTCGGGGGTCATATCGAGTTCCTTAGCGAGCTCTTCAGGAGTGGGTTCGCGGCCCAAATCCTGCAGCATCTGACGCTGGACGCGGGCAAGCTTGTTGATAACTTCAACCATGTGCACAGGGATGCGGATGGTACGGGCCTGGTCAGCCATTGCACGGGTGATAGCCTGACGAATCCACCAGGTTGCGTAGGTTGAGAACTTGAAGCCCTTTGAGTAGTCGAACTTCTCAACAGCGCGAATCAGACCCAGGTTACCTTCCTGAATCAGGTCGAGGAAGAGCATACCGCGGCCGGTGTAACGCTTGGCCAGGGAGACCACCAGACGCAGGTTCGCTTCCAGTAGGTGGTTCTTTGCACGACGACCGTCGTGGATAACCCAGCGCAGTTCCTTTTTGAGCTGCGGATCCATGTCGGGGTTCTCTTTGAGCTTGTGCTCAGCGTAAAGGCCTGCCTCAATACGCATAGCTAGGTCGACTTCCTGCTCAGCGTTCAGCAGGGCAACCTTACCGATCTGCTTGAGGTAGTCCTTGACGGGGTCTGCGGTAGCACCGGGGGTCACAACGCGGACGGCGGGGGCATCGTCTTCATCGTTGTTGGTCAGGACGAAGCCAGAACCCTTAGCTGCTACAGCTTCGGCCTCTTTCTTCTCTTCCTTGGTGACAGAATCTGCCTCGTCTTCGTCGTCATCTTCATCGACATCTTCGATGTCGTCGGCGTCGAGATCTTCGTCGTCCAGGTCGATATCGTCGTTGGCGAAATCGTCGCCCTCGTCCTTAGCCTTGCGGCTCTTCTTGGGGGCAGCCTTCTTAGCTGCGGTCTTCTTAGGGGCTCGCTGAGGTGCGGCGCTTTCTTCGTCGTCTGCTTCTACGGCGTCTGCTGCCTCGTCAGCCTTTTTTGCTTTGGCGCGAGTTGAGGTTTTTTTAGCGGTGGCTTTGGTTGCAGCGGTTTCGCTGGCTGCTTTCTTGCGTGCGGCTGGTGACACAGAAAACCTTTCTGAGCTAGTTGACCGTAGCGAGTGTGATGCGGTGTTCGCGGTCAAAACACCTAAGACCCTGTCAAGTGATCAATTCACACAATACAGTTTCCAGGGTATCTTTCGGAGAGTATAACGCCCGGGTGGGGGCTTATATTCCCGATAGAAAGCTGTATTTTTGAGAGACACTTAGAGCGGGGTCAATAGTCAAGTATGACATGTTTTAGGTTTTCTAGCGAAGAAGGCACGGCCGCTTATCTGCTGTTCTTGGTCACGTAGGTCTCTGGGGCTCCACCGGGCAGAGTAAGCCAGGCAGGGAAGGCGCTGACGCTCAAGAGATAGTTCAGAGGTAGAGAGCCCCCATCACGATAGGTGGTATCGATAGCTTCCAGCAGATGGAAAGCCTCTGTGGAGCTTCCTCGCATCCACCTTATCCATGATTGTGTGGCCAGCAGGGCAGCCTCGGCTTTTCCCGTTGCGGAGCTTTCCATAACCGCTGCCAGATAACCCAAAGCTTCCAGGCGTCTCCAGTTCGGTGGGGTGGGAACTACGCCAAAGATGGTTTCGGCCATCTCTTTCAGGCTATCTTCCGCATTGTTTATCTGCTCGCGTACACACGATTCAGGCTGGCTGAGATGGTCAAGCCTATAACGGTGCAGAGTCGACGGTAGAGGCAGAACTCTATCGCCTGCGGGTTTCTTACTCAGCCCCAGTTCTTCGCTGCCCTCTTCTAGAGCCCTCAGCGCTGCTAGGGAGTCCTGGAGAGTACGGCAGGCCTGAAAGATTACAAGTTGAAGGGTAGCAAAGCTGTCGAGAGAAGCGATGAGGAAACCGGCAGCATCGGGAATCACCTCAGCTCGTATAGTGTCGGCTAGTGTCCCGGCGTATAGTCCCTTACCGCCATTCGACCCATCGAACAAAGACGAAACAACACTTATAGCCTGCTCCCACAGCTCTAGTTCAGCAGCAATTTGGTGGACTTCTTGGGGGCTTTGTTTTTGCTTCTCTTCTATGTAGAAAGCGTTATAGGCTTCTGCATAAACCTGCCAGTGTTCTTGGCTTTCAGGGTCTGCAGTTTCCAGTGCTGTGCGGCTCTTTAGCTCCTGCGCTTCATGGGAATTGCCCGCAACAAGCGACCCCCGAGCTACCAGTTCGGCATACAGTGGGCTTGTGAGCACCTCTTCTAGGAAACCTGCGGGCGCCAGCTCCCCCTCAGCCGGATTTACAGCCCAGTAGGCTTCCTGCCCAACGGCAAGCACATCGAGTAGGTTCAGCCCGTGGCCCGCTGCGTGGATTGGCGCTACCTGCGTGTAGAGCTGGGCTGCTTCAAGAAAAGATCTTTCAGTCGAGACAACCACCTCTCCTGAAGCTGCCCCCTCTGAAAAGAGCAGCAAGAACGCACTGGTAATAGGGTCGCCGGTAGGGGTGTGGGTAGGGAAAGCGTCGAAGAGGTAGGTGAGATAGTCATCCGGAGCTACGTCGGAAACATCCGGCATATCAACGCGTAGCAGGGGCCCTGCTCCCCCATCACTCAGGGCCAAGAGCATGATGGACTTTTCAGGCCAGTAGCCTAAAAGGTGTAGGGCAAGGGCAAGGACGTCACGCTCCGAGCTGAGGTAGGCAACGGCGGGTTCTTCTGGGGTGTGGTGAATCTCTGTCATACCTACCAGGCTGATAGAGAAGAACATCTAAGACGAGCTCAACCTGATCTGTGGATATTCTCCACCCACCGGTCATCCGGCGTCCACCCATGTCAAAAGAAATAATCAAGCCCTCACGGAACGCATACTTCCCGTAAATCGGTGAACCCATGACGTATCTATGACGCCCTTAAAGCGGGTTTTCACAGGTAGCTTCACCACGGGGTCAGACCCGGACCGGTTTAGGAACCTGAGGAGCCCAGGCCGCGGGGGCCGTCCTCGTCCGCTTCCCGGGCCCGGTGATCAAGCTGAGCCAAGAAGGCCTCTACCTCATCACCGATTTCATCCCGGCTCGGAACCCGACCAGCGGCACGCTCAGAGAGGGGTAGGCTACCGAACCCCTGGGCGGCGTTCGCGTCGTAGGACTCTTCGAGGCGCTGAATCATCATCTGAATTTCAGGGCTAGCGCTAGCCTGCTCGTCAATCTGTAGCTGAACATTCTCAGACAGCTCACGCAAACGGTCTGAAGGCAGGCTCAGCTTGGCTGCCAGCGACAGGTGCTCCATAGCGACAAGAGCGGTCTGAGGCAGCTCTGACTCCGACAGGTACTGCGGCACGTTCACTGCGAAACCGGCCGTTCCAATACCAGCCTCGGTCAAGCGCACCTCCAACAGGCTCGACACCGAACCGGGGACCAGGGCCTCGGGCTGGAAAGAGGAAATACCGACCGTCAAATCCTTCCGGGACCCGTGCGCGGTGACAGGAATAGGACGGGTATGGGGTACCGGCATGGGAAAACCAGTCACTGTCAGCGCCACCGAGACCTCAAGACGCTGGGCGATATCAACAACATCTGCCGTAAACCGCTGCCATAACAAATCAGGCTCAGCACCGGTAAGGAGCAAGAAAGGCTTGCCCAGGCGGTCTTCTACCGCATACAGCTTGAGCTCAGGGAGGACCGGATTAGTGTAGTGGTCCTTTTTGAAAGTAATGCGGGGTTTACGAGAACGGTAGTCGTGCAGGCGGTCAGCGTCAAACTCGATGACCGGCACATTCTCAAGTTCATGCAAGAGCACTTCACCGAGGTGCCCGGCGGTTCCACCAGCGTCCTGTGGGTGGGAGAGAGCAATGACGAGGGGCAAACCTCGCAGTCGATTGTTTTCAAACGCCCCGGCGTGAGCAATATACAGCCGATCTTCCTGCGTCATCTTCCTAGCCCCCTTCTTTCTTCCCGTCCTCTGTGAGTCTCTATAGTACTCCAGGGTATGGGCACAGTGTAGCCTAATGTCGCGGGTATAACGCTGGGAATATGCAGAGCTATTCCCAGCGGGGCTTAAACTCTAGCCCCGGCATCTTTTGCTGTTCGCTCTGGGGTTATTTAGACTCCCCAACGTTGTGTAGGTTACATTTGGCCGCGGTTTTGGCCTACGCTTATACACGATAGCGCGGTCACTTATCTATGCCCGCCCCTCTTATTTCTGTTGTGAAGGGAGAAACCTGTGAGCGATTCTCACGACCTGTCATTCTCTGTAACGGCCCCCGACCTTGAGGCCCTCGAAGCCGACGTGCTGGTACTCGGCGTTTATTCCGGCAAGGAAGGCCCCTCGCTGGCCAGCAACCCCCTCGACGCCGAAACAGCCGAGGGCCTTGAGGCTATTTTGGAGGATTTGGGAGTCAGCGGTGGGCAGGACGAGCTCGTCCGACTTCCCGGCTTTGACGAAGCCGGTGCTGATGTAGTTGCCCTCATCGGCCTGGGTGCTCAGAAAGAGGACGCCGCCGCCCACCGTCTTGCCCTGCGCTACGCAGCGGGCTCAGCCGTCCGCCAGCTTGCCGGTGTAGAAACCGTTGCTCTGGCCCTGGGCGCAGAGTCTGTAGAAGATGTTGCTGCCCTGGCTGAGGGCGCCGCCTATGGCGCCTTTGCCGACACCCAGATGCGCGCTAAAACCGCTGATTCGGTCAAGGCTCCTGTTGCTGAGGTGCTGATTGTCAGCGACCTCACCCCCGCTGAGACAGAAAGTGCTCTCACCCGCGCTCTGATTCTGGGTGAGGCCGTTGCCCACACCCGTCGTCTGGTCAACACTCCCCCGTCTCACCTCTACCCCGAAACCTTCGCAGAGCGTGCCCTTTCCCGTGTAGAGGGCCTTGAAAACGTTGAAACCAGGGTCTGGGACTACGAAGAACTCGTTGCCGAAGGCTTCGGCGGCATCGCTGGCGTTGGCCAGGGCTCAGAGCGCAAGCCCCGCCTGGTAGAGGTCAAGTACACCCCCCAAAAGGCTGAAAAGACCGTTGCCATTGTGGGCAAGGGCATCACCTTCGACACCGGTGGCATTTCGCTCAAGCCCGCCGGGTCCATGACCACCATGAAGTCCGATATGGCAGGTGCCGCAACCGTCCTCAACGTCGTGGCAGCAGCTTCTGAGCTCAACCTGCCGGTTGCCGTACACGGCTACCTCTGCCTGGCTGAGAACATGCCCGGTGGCAATTCCATTCGCCCCGAAGATGTGCTGACCATGCGCAGCGGTCACACCGTTGAAGTCATGAATACCGACGCCGAAGGTCGCCTGGTCATGGCGGATGGCCTAGCCCTGGCCTCCGAGGGCGAGCCCGACGTCCTTCTCGACATCGCAACCCTCACCGGTGCCCAGCTCGTCGCTCTGGGCGTGCGCACCGCAGCGGTCATGGGTGACGATACCGTCCGCCAGCAGGTTGTTGAAGCAGCTACCGAAGCCGGCGAAGACTACTGGCCCATGCCTATGCCCGAGCACCTGCGCAAGAGCCTCAAGTCCCCCGTCGCCGACCTGCAGAACATCGGCTCCCGCTACGGCAGCATGCTGGTAGCAGGCCAGTTCCTGGAGGAATTCGTGGGCGAAAAGGACGGCGCAAAGATTCCCTGGGCCCACCTGGACTTTGCAGGCCCCTCCTTCAACGAGGAAGGCCCCTACGGTTTTACCCCCAAGGAAGGCACCGGCCACTCCATCGCCACCCTGATTAAGTTCATCGAGGCCTACGCCTAAGCATCTTGCTTTCCAGGGAACTTTTACATTTGCACCCCGTTGCCCGCGTTCTAGCAGGTAACGGGGTGTAATCATGCCCACCCGAGCAATAAAACACCTGCCAATAGTGGCAGGTGGACGCATTCAAGGGATAAGCTAGAAAACGACAGTACATAAGGGGGCTTAGGCCTCCGCGACCCATGCAAGGGAGCGTCAACGTGGCCGATTCGGCAACAACAGAATTCGATATCCTCATCCTCGGTGGCGGTAGCGCCGGTTACTCCGCAGCTCTGCGCGCGGTACAGCTGGGCTTCACCGTAGGTCTGATCGAAAAGAGCAACCTGGGCGGCACCTGCCTGCACACCGGTTGCATCCCCACCAAGGCTTACCTGCACGCTGCAGAACTCGCATCCGAGGCTCAGCACGCTTCAAAGTACGGTGTAAACACCACCCTCGAGTCCATCGATATGGCTAAGGTTCGTGACTACAAGGACGGCATCGTCGCCGGCAAGTTCAAGGGTCTGACCGGCCTTCTCAAGATGAAGAAGGTCACCGTCATCGAGGGCGAAGGCAAGCTCACCGGCAAGGACACCATCACCGTCGCTGGCACCGAATACAAGGGCAAGCACATCATCCTGGCATCCGGTTCTGTCTCCAAGACTTTCGGCATCGAGATTCGTGACCGCGTGCTCACCTCCACCGAAGCCCTGCAGATGGACTACCTGCCCAAGAGCGCTATCGTTCTGGGCGGCGGCGTCATCGGCTCCGAGTTCGCCTCCATGTGGAACTCCATGGGCGTAGAGGTCACCATCATCGAGGGCCTGCCCCACCTGGTCCCCAACGAAGACCCCTCCATCATCAAGGTCGTTGAGCGCGAATTCAAGAAGCGCGGCATCAAGTCCTCCCTGGGCAAGTTCTTCAAGACCGTTGAACAGGACGCCAACGGCGCCAAGGTTACCCTTGAAGATGGCACCGTCTTCGAGGCAGACATTGTTCTCGTTGCTGTCGGCCGTGGTCCCAACACCGAGGGCTTTGGCTACGACGAGCAGGGCCTGACCATGGACCGTGGCTTCGTTATCACCAACGAGCGCCTGCACACCGGCGTTGGCAACATCTACGCTATCGGCGACATCGTCCCCGGTGTTCAGCTGGCCCACCGCGGTTACCAGCAGGGCCGCTTCGTTGCCGAAGAAATCGCAGGCCTCAACCCCCAGATTGTTGAAGACATCAACATCCCCAAGGTCACCTTCTGCGAGCCTGAGATCGCCTCCATCGGCTACTCCCAGCCTAAGGCTGAAGAGAAGTTCGGCAAGGAAAACGTTGAGGTTGCAGAGTACAACCTGGCTGGCAACGGTAAGTCCTCCATCCTGGGCACCGGCGGCCTGGTCAAGGTCGTCCGCGAGAAGAACGGCCCCATCATCGGCGTTCACGCTGTTGGTAAGCGCATGGGCGAGCAGATTGGCGAGGCCCAGATGTGGGTTGTCTGGGAAGCCTTCCCCGAGGATGTCGCCCAGTTCATCCACGCCCACCCCACCCAGAACGAATCCCTGGGCGAGGCTGCAATGGCTCTGGCAGGCGCACCCCTGCACGGCTAAGACAAGCCCCTGCGGTAGGCGCTGGCCCTGACCCTGGTTATAGGGTCAGCGCCTACCCCTACAAATTTTTATCACTCACAAGGAGAGCACGAAGGACTATGTCCACCACCGTAGAACTGCCCGCACTGGGCGAATCCGTAACCGAGGGTACCGTTACCCGCTGGCTCGTTGAGGTTGGCGAAACCGTTGAGGTTGACCAGCCCATCGTTGAGGTTTCCACCGACAAGGTCGACACCGAAGTTCCCTCACCCGTAGCCGGTGTTGTTGAGAAGATTCTCGTTGAAGAGGACGAGGACGTCGAGGTCGGCGCTCCCCTCATCGTTATTGGCGACGGCTCCGGCGCAGGCTCATCTGACGATGCCCCCGCTGCAGAAGCCCCCAAGGCTGAAGAGAAGGAAGAAGCTCCCGCCGCTGAGGAAAAGAAGGAAGAGGCACCTGCTGCCGCCCCCGCGTCCTCAGGCTCAGCTTCTGGCACCGAGGTTACCCTGCCTGCTCTGGGCGAGTCCGTCACCGAAGGCACCATCACCCGCTGGCTCAAGGAAGTTGGCGAAGAAGTTGCTGTTGACGAGCCCCTCGTAGAGGTTTCCACCGACAAGGTCGACACCGAGGTTCCCTCACCCGTAGCCGGTACCCTGCTCGAAATCCGCATCCAGGAAGACGAGGACGCCGAAGTCGGCCAGGTTCTGGCTATCATCGGTGACGCTTCAGCCGCTTCTGCTCCTGCAGAAGAGAAGAAGGAAGAAGCACCCGCCGCTGAGGAAAAGAAGGAAGAAGCACCCGCTGTTTCTTCCACCGACGAAGCTGCCGAGGCCCCCGCTGTTGAACTGCCCTCCGGCGAAAACGGCGAAGCCTACGTCACTCCCCTGGTCCGCAAGCTGGCCAAGCAGGAAGGCATCGACCTGTCCACCATCAAGGGCACCGGTGTTGGCGGCCGCATCCGCAAGCAGGACGTCCTGGCTGCTGCTGAAGCTAAGAAGGGCGCTGCTCCCGTAGCATCAGCACCCGCTGCTGAAGCTCCCGCAACCGCAGCTCCTGCCAAGAAGGAAGCCCCCAAGGCTGCAGCGTCCTCAAAGCGCGGCACCACCGAAAAGGCTCCCCGTATCCGCCAGACCGTTGCTAAGCGCATGGTTGAGTCACTGGCTGTTTCAGCTCAGCTGACCACCGTCCAGGAAATCGACCTGACCCGTCTGGTTGCCCTGCGCAACAAGGCTAAGGCCGGCTTCGAGGCTCGCGAGGGCACCAAGCTCACCTTCCTGCCCTTCTTCACCAAGGCAGTCACCGAAGCTCTGCAGCAGTTCCCCCAGTTCAACTCGTCCATGAGCGATGACTTCAAGGAAATCACCTACCACGGTTCCGAGAACATCGGCCTGGCAGTTGACACCCCCAAGGGTCTGCTCGTTCCCGTTGTCAAGGACGCCGGCGACCTCAACATCGCAGGTATCGCCAAAAAGATCAACGACGTTGCCAAGCGCGCTCGTGACGGCCAGGTCGG
Organism: Rothia sp. 11273D007AR; assembly: GCF_053547255.1. NCBI lineage: Bacteria > Bacillati > Actinomycetota > Actinomycetes > Micrococcales > Micrococcaceae > Rothia > Rothia sp. 11273D007AR. The sequence goes on from NZ_JBPPWJ010000009.1 coordinate 33,081, forward strand.
CCCCGAGGAGCTGTCAGGTTCAACCTTCACCATCTCCTCCACTGGCCAGACCGGCGGTGTCTTCTTCACCCCGATCATCAACCAGCCCAACGTAGCGATCCTGGGCATCGGTTCCACCAACAAGCGTCCTGCTGTTATCCAGGATGCCGAAGGTAACGATGTTATCGCTATCCGTTCACTGGCTTACTTCTCACTGACCTACGATCACCGCGTTGTAGACGGTGCGGACGCCGGCCGCTTCCTGGCCTTCCTCAAGCAGCGTCTTGAAGAAGCAGCCTTTGAAGCTGAGGTTGGTCTCTAAGCCTCGAGCCTTAGTTCTGTGAGCTAGGCTCTCAGGTGCCCCGCTAGTCAAGTGCTAGCGGGGCACTTTACTTTCTCCCTTTTCTTGGCGTGGGCACTCCCACACTAGTTTTGGTGGCAAACTGTCGCTAAATAAACAGGTATTACGTAGACTTGTTATCATGGCTATCGCATTTTCAATTCTTCTTTTCTTGCACATCGTTGGTGCAGCAACGGTTTTCGGTCTCTGGCTGGGGACCTTTAAGCAGGGCATCGTCCTGCCCGGTCAGTTCCACGCAGCTCTTCTTCAGGTCGTGACCGGTTTTGCCCTCTACTTCATCCAGATGTCAGAAAACATGACTCTGAACCACATGATGATTGGCATCAAGATGGTCATCGCCCTGGTTATTGCTGTCGCTGCTTTCATGGGTCAGAAGAAGTACAAGGCTGCTCGTGCCCTGGGCACTCCCGAAAACGGCAAGAATATTGCCCTGGCCCACACTGTTGGTGGCCTGGCTCTGGTCAATATTGCTATCGCTGTTTTCATGCAGCACCTCCAGTTCTAAATATTCTGCTTTGAACCGGTAGGTTCTTAGCGTCAGGGGCGGTGTACCGGTTGAGGTACACCGCCCCTAGTTTTTTTGTTGAGGCAGAAAGTGGGCTAAGGCTTAGGCTGCTCTAGAGCTAGCGGTTGAGCTTGAGCTAGCAGGTAGCTTTCCCCCTGAATCTGTATGGTTAGCTCTACTTCTTGGAGCACCTTTCCTTCCTCCACTTTGATGCCCTGGGCTGCTAATTCCTCGCCGCTGGCAGTCGGGGTATAGCCGGTCGCTTGAACCGTTCCCCGGACCTTGAAGCCTTGCTCAGTCTGGGTAACCTCAGCGACAGTAAGCAGTTCTGTGCTCATTCCAGCTAAGTCAGCGGCGCCTTGGCTGGTCAGTAGTTGCCGGTCGGCTTCTGCCAGGGGTGAATCCATCACCGCGTAGTCGCTGATACGCTCGGTGGCACCGGTAGCCAGTACCTGGCTACGGGCAGCCACAAGTTGCGCAGCTTCAAGGGCGAGCTCGTCATTGGTCAGCTCAGAGGCAGGAGCCTGCTCTTGCCCATCAGCTATCTGCTGTGCCCCACCGGCTAGCTGCTGGCCTGCTTCTGGTAGCTCTAGGGCAGGCAGAGAGTGAGGGGCCTGGCTAGTTGCCGTAGTGGCGTCCTCCCCCTGTCCCTCTGCAAAGGAGAGCTGATAGCCTACCCCACCTAAAGCTAGAGCCCCTATCAGAACAGCACCGCTAATGGCCCACCGTTCTCTAATAAATCTTCCTAGAGGCAGCTGACTTGTGCCTTGACCGACAGGCTTACTACGAGATGGCTTGCGGGCCTTGGCATTGCTCCCCCGCGAGAAATCAGGAAGTTTCCCGTAGACCTGCCGCCGCTGGGCCAGCGATCGGCGGGGTTCAGCAGGGGCAGGGGGCCTGTAGGCGGGAAGACGAGAGCGGACTCTCTGATGGGCACTCAGGTGAAGTTCAAGAGGCTCAGGATCAGCAGCCAGCTCAATAAGTGCTAGCAGATCAGTCAGCTGGGGCTGCTGGGCACGAGAGTCGATAGCGTCCTCAAGGGTCTGGGCCAGGGCGTCGCTGGCCTGGGGGACAGCCAGGTTCAGGGGAGCCCTCAGACGCATGGCCTTAGGCTCTTCCCCGGTAAGGCAGAGCCAGAGCAGGGCGGCACAGGCTGCGATGTCATCTGCCTGCCGGCTCTTCTGTACCGCGGACGCCAGTGAGCGGGTATCAATGTCGGGGGCAAGGAGTTTCAGCTCGCCCCGCACGGTGAAGACGCAGTGGCGGGCCGCTAGCGCAGAATAGGCGAACCCCTGCTCGTGGAGGTAACCCAGCGCCTGGGTGAGAGCCCGGGCAACGGTGGTTACCTGCCCCAGGGGTAGTTTTCCCTTGGCTCGGCAATAGTCGGCGAGGGTTCCGGCCTCGGCCGCTTCATACCAAATATGGTGGGAACCCTTCGATGAGGTCACAGCATCGACCCTCAGCACTGCGGGGTGCGGGGTGAGGGAACACAGCCGTTCTGCGGATTTCGCACTAGCTTCTGCGTCGCCGGTGATCTGAGTCAGGGTGTAGGGGCCCGCCTGCAGCTCGAGGTGGGCGGCGCTTTGGTAGCCGCAGTCCACGACCCAGGTGCTGTGGTGGGCTCCGCTTTCAAGGCGGTAGCGCGGGGTTACATCGGGTAGGTTACCGGGTATCGGCAGGGCCTGGTCGTTTTCTGGTTCAGGCGGTGCGGACGCCCGGGTCGGCTGGGGTAGGTCTGTGGGGGTACTCATGCTTTAGCTATACACCACCTGGCAGCGCCACCGCCGGGAGTATCCACAGGGCCAGCATTTACGCTAGTCAACCGCATGAAGGTGCCCTGTGGATAAAAACGTCATCTAACGTCACAGCGCCACACCGGGAGTTCAGACGACCAGAGTCTCCCTGAATATTTTCGCCCCACCGCCAAAAGGGCTACCCTAGAAGGTATGGCACTTTTGTTTGAACGGGTCGGGCTTGCCCCCGACTATGTGGAATATACCTCCGCGCTGGACTACCAGCGCACCGTCCACGAAGAAGTCGCCACCGGCGTCCGGCAAAATACCGTCCTACTGCTAGAACACGAAGAAGTCATTACCGCCGGTAAGCGCACCGAAGACCACGAATACCCGACCGATAACCGCGTGCCCGTCATCAAAATCGACCGCGGTGGTAAGCTCACCTGGCACGGCCCCGGCCAGCTGGTTGGCTACCCTATCGTGCAGCTGCCCGAGCCCATCGACGTCGTCCGCTACGTGCGGGTACTCGAAGAGGTACTCATCAACGTCCTGACCGATCTGGGCATCGCCTGCCAGCGAGTCGAGGGGCGTTCAGGGGTCTGGGTGCTAGGCGACGGCGCCCTGGTGCAGGACAAAAAAATCGCAGCTATCGGCATCCGCGTTGCAAAGAACACCACCATGCACGGTTTCTCTATCAACTGCAACAACCCCACCGACCCCTTCGGCGCCTTTATCCCCTGCGGCATCACCGATGCGGGCGTCACCACCGTTAGCGAACAACTGGGCCGGAATATAACCCCCGCCGATATTGTTGACCGGGTAGAAGAAGAGCTGGCCCGTTACGCCGACCAGCTCGCCGCCGACTTCACACCGGCCCCCAGCGCATAAACCGCTCCCCCGGCAGAAGCCGCCAGCACACCCACCACAGGTTTACCACCAAAGGAGAACCCCACCTCATGAGCGCCCAGCCAGAAGGCCGCAAGCTACTTCGCGTTGAAGCCCGCAATGCAGAGGTCCCCATCGAGAAGAAGCCCTCATGGATCAAAACCAAGGCCAAGGTTGGCCCCGAATACAAAGAAATGGTTGATCTAGCCCGAGGCTCTGGCCTTCACACCGTGTGTGAAGAGGCCGGCTGCCCCAACATTTACGAGTGCTGGGAAGACCGCGAAGCAACCTACCTGATTGGCGGTTCAGAGTGCACCCGCCGTTGCGACTTCTGCATGATCGATACCGGTAAGCCCGTTGCTATTGACCGCACCGAGCCCCTTAAGGTGGCCCTCAACGTCAAGAAGATGGGCCTGCGCTACGCCACCGTCACCGGTGTAGCCCGTGACGATCTTGAGGACGGCGGCGCCTGGCTTTATGCCGAAACCATCCGCCAGATTCACCGCGTTTCCCCCAACACCGGCGTCGAAATCCTAATCCCCGACTTCAAGGGTAAGGAAGAGGACGTGCAGCAGGTCATCGACGCAGCGCCCGAGGTCTTCGCTCACAACCTTGAGACCGTCCCGCGTATCTTCCGTCAGATTCGCCCCGCCTTCCGCTACGAGCGCTCCCTGGACGTCATCACCCAGGGCAAGGAAGCCGGTCTGATTACCAAGTCCAACCTGATTCTGGGTATGGGTGAAACCAATGACGAGGTCTACGAGGCCCTCTGCGACCTGCACGATGCCGGCTGCTCCCTGATTACCCTTACCCAGTACCTGCGCCCGGGTCCCCTCTTCCACCCCATCGAGCGTTGGGTCAAGCCCGCCGAGTTCGTTGAGCTCTCAAAGATGGCCGAAGAGATTGGCTTTGCCGGTGTAATGGCAGGCCCCATGGTGCGCTCGTCCTACCGTGCAGGTAAGCTCTGGGCCCGTGCCATGAAGAAGCAGGGACGCGAAATCCCTGAGCACCTGTCACATATCGACGACTCAGGCTTTGCTATGCAGGAAGCTAGCTCCCTGGTAGCAGCAGGGGCCTAAAGGACGCTACCCCCCAGGGTTTCAAGCGCCCACCGGTTTCATCGGTGGGCGCTTGCCGTATAGAATGGGTAAGTTAGGGCGCGTATCGCACCCGCCCGCCCAGAATCGACTCACGAAGGAAACACAGTGGCTGAATCCCGTGGCAGCACCCGCGCACAGACCCGCGAAGAACAGAAGAAGGCTCGCGAAGAGCGCCGCGCCAAGCGCGGCCCCGGCATGTTTGCTCAGATGAAGCAGGTCTATGCCATGACCCGCGAGCAGGACCCCAACATCCCCTGGATTCTTGCTCTGGTCTTCTTTGGCACCGTCCTGGTCTTCCTGCTGATCGGCCTGCTGCTCAACAACTGGATTACCTTCCTTCTCATCGGTATCCCCCTGGGCATTCTTTTCGCCGTCATGGTGCTCTCCCGCCGGGCAGAAAAGGCAGCTTTCGCCCAGCTGGAAGGCCAGCCTGGTCGTTCCGGTGCAGCTCTTTCGACCCTGCGCCGCGGTTGGATTTTCGAGCAGCAGCCCGTTGCCGCTAACAAGTCCCAGGACGTCGTCTTCCGCGCCATCGGCCGCCCCGGCATCGTCCTGGTGACCGAAGGCCCCACCGGCCGCGTCAACGGCCTGGTCCAGAAGGAAAAGCTCAAGTACTCCAAGATCGTACCGACTGTTCCCGTAACCGTCATCAACACCGGGCACGCTGACGGCCAGGTTGAGCTCAAGCAGCTCACCAAGACCATGAACAAGCTGCCCAAGAAGCTCACCCAGCAGGAAATGCACCAGGTAGCTAACCGCATCGATTCGCTCTCGAAGCACAACAACATGCTGAACGCTATTCCTAAGGGTATTGATCCCATGCGTATGCGCCCCGACCGTCGAGGCATGCGCTAAGCCGCAGGTTTCCCATGAAGAAGGGGCCCGCTCAACAGATGTTGAGCGGGCCCCTTCTTCATGCGTACAGGCTTTTACTGCACGGGTTTCTGCTTTGAACCGCGCCACCAGTTCATGATGAAAACGTAAGCAATCAGGGCCAGGGTTATCTGCATCATGTAGCGGTCGATGGTCTCAAGAGTGGGCTGGATGCCCTCGCCGAAACGCAGCCCCAGGTAGAGGTAAAAGAGCTTATTGCCGATTGCTAGCAGGTAGATGTAGAGGCCGATGACCCAGCCCTTGAGTTTACGGATACCTGCGATAGCCACCAGAATCGTCGCCGGAATCGGTGAGAAAGGGATAAAGCCCAGCAGCAGACTCAGAAAGAGGTGCTTCTCAACAAAACCCTCAAGTTTGCGCCACCACAGGGGGGTGTGGTTAGCGAACAGCCAGGTGATGAAGTCCTGCCCCCAGTGCTTCCCCATAAAGAAGTAGACCGCCATGAACTTGATGTGGCTGGCGGCAGCAGCTGCGGTCAGGGCTGCCAGCATGAGGGCAGCTCCCTGATTCTGGGCAGCGGTGATCAGCAACCCCAGTCCCGAACCGGTCAGCAAAGAAACCAGCCAGGGTGCGTTGACCAGCAGATTAGGTCGCAGGGGAATCATGACCATCGAGAAAATGGTCATGAAGGCGAGTAGGCTCAGGAGCACCTTATCGACGGGGCCGGGCTTTGTGAGAAAGGACGGCAGCGCCGGGTCGTTCTCTTTCGGCGGCTCTTCGCCGGTAGGGTTCGTCATATCGTCTTTCATTTATCGAATCATCACCAAAATAGTATGGCGGGCCCGGTCGTGCAGGCCGCGCTGGTCGGCATCCATAATGACAACGGGCAGCACCAGCATGACCATAGACTGGCGAATCAGAGCGGTCAGCCAGCCAGCGGGCTTACCATTAAGTCGCTGTACCTGCATACCGAGGGCAAAATGCCCCACCGTATGCCCCATAAAACCGACGGCAGCAACCATATAGAGCCAGAAAATAACCAGCTGGGCAACATCAAGCACAGCGGTATTCACGCCCGGAAAAACCGTCTGCCCCAGCACAAAAAACATGCCCTCAATGAGCAGCCAGTCAATCCAAAAGGCCAGCAAACGGCGCACCGGGCGAGCAATAGCACCCCGCCCCGACCGCGGCCTGCCCATATTCTGCCCGGGGTACTCCTGGTCGGTAGGAGCCCCCTCTATCCAAGAACCTAAATCTCTTCTCGTAACCACCCAACTAACCTTACCGGCTCCTACCCCCTTTCCGCCCAAGAAAACCGGGCGCAGGCGTCCTACCCTCTGAGAAACCTGACCCCAAACCACCTACACTAGAAAAGGGGAACCTAGCCACCCAAACCCACGTAACACCAACGCAATTCAAGCGCCGGTACGTTACACACGCGAAACAAAAGCGATACTTTAGGGCAAAAAATACACCCTAGGCTAGAAACAACAGCGAGGGAGCCCACCCAACCGGGCACCCATGGGTCGAAAACAACTCAAGGAGAACAAACGACCATGTTCACTACCGCACAGGAAGTCCTCGACTTCATCAAGAACGAAGACATCAAGTTCGTTGACATCCGCTTCTGCGACCTGCCCGGCGTACAGCAGCACTTCAACCTGCCCGCTAAGGCTATCGACGAAGACTTCTTCACCGTAGGCCAGATGTTCGACGGCTCCTCAATCCGCGGCTTCCAGGGCATCGCCGAATCAGACATGCAGCTGATCCCCGACGTCTCCAGCTGCTACGTTGACCCCTTCCGCCTTGAGAAGACCCTGGTTGTTACCGGCTCCATCGTCAACCCCCGCACCGGCGAGTCCTACCACCGCGACCCCCGCGGCGTCGCCGAACGCGCCGAAGAATACCTGAAGTCAACCGGTATCGCTGACACCGCCTTCTTCGCATCAGAAGCAGAATTCTTCGTCTTCGAAAACGTCCAGCACGAAGTTACCCCCCAGTCAGTCTTCTTCAAAATCGACTCAGACGAGGCACCCTGGAACTCCGGCCGCAAGGAAGAGGGCGGCAACCTCGGTAACAAGACCCTCGCCAAGGGCGGCTACTTCCCCGTTTCCCCCGTCGACAAGCAGGCTGACCTGCGTGACGCCATGTGCGTAGCCCTCGACGAGGTAGGCCTCGAAGTAGAGCGCTCCCACCACGAAGTAGGCGCCCCCGGCCAGGCTGAGATCAACTACAAGTTCTCCACCCTAACCCAGGCAGCAGACGACCTGCTCAAGTTCAAGTACGTCATCAAGAACACCGCTGACCAGTGGGGCAAGACCGTCACCTTCATGCCCAAGCCCGTCTTCGGCGACAACGGCTCAGGCATGCACTGCCACCAGTCACTCTGGCAGGACGGCGAGCCCCTCTTCTACGACGAGCGCGGCTACGCGGGTCTCTCAGACGTTGCCCGCTGGTACATCGGCGGTCTGATTGAGCACTCCTCATCAGTTCTGGCCTTCACCAACCCCACCGTCAACTCCTACAAGCGCCTGGTGCCCGGTTACGAAGCCCCCATCAACATGGTCTACTCCCAGGGCAACCGTTCCGCCGGCATCCGCATCCCCATCACCGGTACCAACCCCAAGGCAAAGCGCCTCGAGTTCCGTGCACCCGACCCCTCATCCAACCCCTACCTGGCTTTCGCAGCCCAGCTCATGGCAGGTCTGGACGGCATCCGCAACCGCATCGAACCCCCGGCACCCATCGACAAGGACCTCTACGAGCTGCCCGCCGAAGAAGCAGCAGACATCAAGAAGGCACCCGCCAACCTTGAAGAAGCCCTTGACGCCCTCGAAAAGGACCACGATTTCCTTCTGGCAGGCGACGTCTTCACCGAAGACCTCATCTCAGCCTGGATTGACTACAAGCGCAGCAACGAGCTCGCTCCCCTGCTGTTGGTCCCCCACCCCCTCGAATACCAGATGTACTACGGCGTCTAAGCCCCGGTAAACTGACATTCACAAGCACAAAGCCGCGCTAGGCGTCCGCACCGCAAGGACGCCGCAGTGCGGCTTTTGCGCACCACCCCCGCTTACTCAAGGAGAGACCCATGAGCCCCCAAAGCTCCATTCTCGAAGGCCGCAGCACCATCTACCGCAACGAGGTCTTCCAAACCGGCCTGATGAGCCAGCTTCTCGACGGCATCTACGACGGGGATATGACCATCGGTGAGCTACTGGGCCACGGAAACTTCGGCGTGGGCACCTTCGACGGCCTCGACGGGGAAATGATCGTGCTCGACGGCACCTGCTACCAGATGCGCTACGACGGTTCCATCTCGCTCGCCTCGCTCGACCAGAAAACCCCCTTCGCCGTCATCACCAACTTTGTGCCCGCCATCAAGCGAGAACTCCCCACCAACCTGCTGCGCACCTCAGCTAGCCAGGTACTGGATAACTTCACCCTGTCAGATAACTACATGTACGCCATCAAGATCGTGGGCGACTTCGAGTGGGTACGCACCCGCACGGTCAAGAAGCAGGAGAAGCCCTACCCCAAGATGGTAGACGCTGTAGAGGGTGAAGACATCGTCCAGTTCAACAATGTACCCGGCACCATCGTGGGCTTCCGCACCCCCATCTACGAGCAGGGCATCGGTGTGCCCGGCTGCCACGCCCACTTCATCGACGACGAGCGCACCCGCGGCGGGCACGTGGTCGACTTCAAGCTGCGCAGCGCCCACGTGGAAATCTGCCCCGGCACCGGCCTGCGCCTACATCTGCCCCTCAACGAAGCGTTCTCAAACGCAGACCTATCACCCGAAGACCTGGCAGACCAGATTTCAAAGGCTGAGAAGCACTAGGTAAACGGCTAATCTCTACCCCGGGTAGAACAGCTTTTCGTAGACGGCCCGGGCCTGGCGGGTGATGCGCAGGTAGTCATCTTCGAGGACGCGCGCTGAGTGGGGGGCATAGCCGCACCAGCGGGCGATAGCTTCAAGGTCTGAGCGGGTGGTCGTCAGGGTGTCCGAGGCGCGGCCGGTACGGAGTACGTTCAGGCCGCGTATCTTGGAGGCCAGTTTCCAGGCTGATGAGAGCAGGGTGGCGTCCCGTTCATCGACCAGCCCTGCCTGCACAGCGGCGTCCAGGGCCTTGAGGGTGGAGGTGGTGCGCATGCCATCGACCCGGTGGGCGTGCTGCAGTTGTAGGAGCTGGACCAGCCACTCGACGTCCGTCAGCCCGCCTCTGCCCAGTTTGAGCTGGCGGGTCTTATCGGCGCCGCGGGGCATGCGTTCGGTTTCGACCCGGGCCTTCATCCGGCGGATTTCGGTGACCTTCTCCGCGGGGAAGGTGGTGGGGTACCGGTAGGGGTCGATGAGCTCGATAAAAGCTGCCCCTACGTATTCGGATCCCGCGAAGGGGCGGGCTCGCAGCAGGGCCTGGAACTCCCAGGTGTCTGCCCAGCGCTCGTAGTATTCGCGGAAGGATTCCAGCGAGCGCACCATGGCTCCAGCTTTGCCTTCGGGGCGCAGGTCAGCGTCGATTTCGAGCACTTTTTCGGCGCGGATCGGCGGGGTGGTGGGTTGTTTGAGCAGGGCGACCATGCGGTTGATCAGGTCGGTGGCTTCGGTTTGGGCGGCTTTTTCGTCGGCTCCGTCGCGCGGTATGTGCACGTACATAAGGTCGGAGTCTGAGCCGTAGCCAATTTCGGCCCCGCCCTGGCGGCCCATGGCGATGACCGCTACGTCGGTGAGCGGGGTGCGGCCATCGATGTAGGTTTCTCGTTCGGCAATGGCAAGAGCCGACTGGATGGCGCCCCGGTCGATGTCGGATAGGCCGTGAGCTACTTCTGCGTTGCTGTTGATGCCGAGCGCTTCGCCCATGGCGAGGCGGAGAATTTCGCGGCGGCGCATCATGCGGACGGCGCGGATCGCTTCGGCTGAGTCGGTGTGGCGGGTGAGCTGGGAGCGCAGTTCGCCGATGATGACGTCGGTGGCGCGGGGTTTGAGATCTTCGGTGCGGTCGAGCCAGGCGATAGGTTCGGGGGTATCTTCGAGCAGGTCGGTGATGAAGCGGGAGGACGCCAGCAGGGTGCAGAGGCGCTCTGCTGCGGCCGGTGAGTCTCGGAGCATTCGCAGGTACCAGGGGGTGCCCCCCAGGGACTCGCTGATGCGGCGGAAGCCGAGCAGGCCGGCGTCCGGGTCCACGCCTTTGGCGAACCAGCCGAGAAGCACGGGCATGAGGGTGCGCTGGATTTCGGCTGAGCGGCGGAGGCCCTTGGTGAGGGCTTCGATGTGGCCCATGGCGCGGCGGGGGTCCTTGTAGCCCAGGGCTGCCAGGCGGTCTTGCGCTGCCTGCGGGGTGAGGGCTACTTCGTCTTTGGAGAGGTGGGCAACGGCGGCTAGCAGCGGACGGAAGAAGAGGCGCTCATGCAGGGATTTCACGGCACGTTTGATACCGGCCCACTGTTTGAGCATCTCTGGCTCGGTCAGCTGGGTGGGGGCCAGGGGAGAGTTCATGGCGCGCGCTAGCGAGCGCCGGTCGTTTTCTTTGACCGGCATCAGGTGGGTACGGCGCATGTAGAGCAGCTGGATGCGGTGCTCCATCACACGCAGGGTCGCGTAGTTATCTGCGAAGTCGTGGGCGTCCTTGCGGCCGATGTAGCTGGCTTTTGCGAGGGCTGCGATGGAGTCGGTGGTGCTCTGGGTGCGGACGCTCTCATCGGTGCGGCCGTGCACGAGCTGCAGAAGCTGAACGGTGAATTCTACGTCGCGCAGGCCTCCGGGGCCGAGCTTGATTTGTCGGTCGACGTCGGCGGCGGGGATGTTGTCGGTGACGCGTTGGCGCATGGCCTGCACTGACTCTACAAAGGAATCGCGGGCGGCAGATTCCCAGATGAAGGGGCGCATGGCTCGGGCCCAGCGGACGCCCAGCTCGGGGGTACCTGCGATGGGGCGGGCTTTGAGCAGGGCCTGGAATTCCCAGTTTTCGGCCCACCGCTTGTAGTAGGTGGTGTAGGACTCCACGGTGCGTACCAGGGCGCCGTCCTTACCTTCGGGGCGCAGGTTGGCGTCGACTTCCCAGAGGGCTGGTTCGGGGGCCGGGGCCATGATGGCCTTGGAGAGGGCCATGACCAGCTCGGTACCGATCTGGGTCAGGGTATTTTCGTCGAGGGGGGCAAAATCTTCGGGCAGGTCGGCCAGGGGCTTGTGGGCGACAGCGTAGACCACGTCCACATCTGATATGTAGTTGAGTTCGCGGGCACCGCATTTGCCCATGCCGATAATGGCAAGTTCTACAGCGGCTACGGTCTGTTCGCTGCGGTTCTGGGCTACTTCGGCGCGGGCGATTGCCAGGGCCCCTTCGAGGGCAGCTGCGGCCAGGTCTGCCAGAAGACGGCCAACGGTGGGCATGAACTGTACCGGTGCGAAGCTGGTGAGGTCGTAGATCGCGAGTTCGGTCAGGTGACGGCGGTAGGCAACGCGCAGGGCAGTGTAGGCTTCTTTGCCGGTGAGCTGGGCGACCGGGGCGGACGCAGCCGGGTCGGCTCCCACAGCCGTTAGCAGGTCGCGGCGGTAGACGGTATCGAGCGGAGCGATAGGGGTGAGGTATTCTCCGTCGGTCTCGGGCAGTAGCGAGACGGGAAAATCTTGGCCGTCAAAAGCCCTAGGGTCAATCTCTAGCAGGTCTGCGTGCTCGGGGTGGCGAACCAAGAACTCCCCCAGCGCCTCGGAGCCGCCCAGTAAGCGGTAGAGGGCCTCGGCGTCCGCTCCCCGCGCAGCTAGCTGCGCCACCTTGGGGGCGCGTTCAATGAGTCTGACCAGGGCAGGCAACGCGATATCGGGAGAAGGGGCTAGGCGCAGGCCCTCAAACAGTTTGGCGCGGTCTAGACCTTCGAGTTCCCGGGAGTTGAGCCAGCGGGCGCTTTTAGCCGCATCGTAGAACCCCAGCGATGCCATCTCGCTCAGCAGACGCACCTGGGCCTTGCGTTCTTCTTCGGCGCGGCGGGCAGCTTCTTCAGGGGTTTCGTTCTGCGGGGTCTGGGTCACCGCTGTCTCCTTAGGTATTAATTACAGCAGGCGCAACACCGTCTGTGGTGTTGCGCCTGCATACGGGCACTAGAGGATACCGAGATTGTTCTTGAGTTCGTAGGGGGTAACTTCGGCGCGGAAGGCGTTCCAGTCGCGGCGCTTGTTGCGCAGGAACTGGTCAAAAACCTGCTCGCCGAGGGTTTCGGCCATGAACTCTGATTCTTCGGTGCGGTGGATAGCGTCGTGAAGAGAGGACGGCAGGGCGTGGTAGCCCATGGCACGGCGTTCTGCGCTGGTCATCGCCGAAATGTCTTCGGTGACGGCGGCGCTGGGCAGCTCATACTCGTTTTCGATGCCCTTGAGGCCAGCTGCCAGGATGACGGCGTAGGCCAGGTAGGGGTTGGCAGCTGAGTCGATGCCGCGGTACTCCATGCGGGCTGACTGCATCTTGTTGGGCTTGTAGAGGGGAACCCGCACCAGGGCGGAGCGGTTGTTGTGCCCCCAGGAGACGTAGGAGGGGGCCTCGCCACCGCCCCACAGGCGCTTGTAGGAGTTGACGAACTGGTTAGTGACCGAGGTGAACTCGGGGGCGTGGCGCAGGACGCCGGCGATAAAGTGCTTGGCGGTGCGGGAGAGTTGGTACTCAGCCCCTGCCTCAAAGAAGGCGTTGGTGTCGCCCTCGAAGAGGGAGAAGTGGGTGTGCATGCCGGAGCCTGCATGCTCGGTGAAGGGCTTGGGCATGAAGGTAGCGTAGATGCCCTGGGAGAGGGCAACTTCCTTGATCACGGTGCGGAAGCTCATGATGTTATCGGCGGTCTGCAGGGCATCGGCGTGGCGCAGGTCGATTTCGTTCTGGCCGGGACCGGTCTCGTGGTGGGAGAACTCCACCGAGATGCCGATTTCTTCCAGGGTGGTCACTGCCTTGCGGCGGAAGTCCTGCACCACGCCGCCGGGAGTGTGGTCGAAGTAGCTTTCGGAGTCAACCGGTTCGGGGAAGCCGCTGGGGCCCAGTTCCTTTGACTTGAGCAGGTAAAACTCAATCTCGGGTGAGGTGTAGCAGGTAAAGCCCATACCCGCTGCCTTAGAGAGAACGTTCTTGAGCACGCCGCGGGTATCTGAGGCACTAGGCTCCCCGTCGGGGGTGAGAATATCGCAGAACATACGGGAGGTCGGCTCTTCATCCCCGCGCCAGGGCAGCACCTGGAAGGTAGAGGGGTCAGGCTGCAGGAGCATATCTGACTCGTAGACGCGGGACAGGCCCTCAATCGATGAACCGTCAAAACCAATACCCTCGTCAAAGGCGCTCTCAACCTCAGCCGGTGCAATAGCAACAGACTTAAGCTGGCCCACTACATCGGTAAACCAGAGGCGGACGAAACGTACGTTGCGCTCTTCGATGGTGCGCAAAACGAATTCTTGCTGACGATCCATGTAACCTATCCGTTCATGTCTAAAGGTGGTGCCCGCATCCCGGTGGGTGGGCAAACGAATCCTTAGCATCAACTCTAGAACGTAACCGCCTTGTGTGCCCACCTGGCACGCTCTGACCCCGGTAACAGTAACGTGTTTTAAACATTTCTTTCACCGACTGAGATAAAGCGGGCCCACTCCGGTTGCGGTGTGCCTGCAGGCTACTAGAGTTAAAGCATGCTCAACGAAGAAACAGCACCCTACGGGTCCTCAACCCCCCCCCCCGCCAGCACTCCTCAGGACGCTGAGGCAAGCGTCCTCGCCGTTAAAAAGGTGCGCACCGTGCACCTGCAGCAGGCCAAGGACGCCGGTGAAAAGTTCGCCATGCTCACCAGCTACGATGCCCTGACCGCCACCATCTTCGACCGGGCCGGTATCGAACTGCTGCTCATTGGTGACTCTGCGGGCAACAATGTGCTGGGGCACGAGTCAACCCTCACCATTACCGTTGACGAGATGATTCCCCTGGTCAAAGCTGTTTCTACCGCAGCCAAGCGGGCTATGGTCGTCGCGGACCTGCCCTTTGGCTCCTACGAGCAGTCGCCCGCCCAGGCTGTAGCAACCGCCGTGCGCTTCATGAAAGAAGGCGGAGCGCACGCGGTCAAGATGGAAGCCACCGCCCACCACGTAGACCACGTACAAGCCATGGTTGCAGCGGGCATACCCGTGATGGCTCACATCGGCTTCACGCCCCAGTCTGAACACGCCCTCGGCGGCTACCGGGTGCAGGGCCGCGACGGCGGTCAGGCACTCAAAGACACAGCCCTGGCTCTCGAAGAAGCCGGTGCCTTCTGCCTGCTCATGGAAATGACCCGCTCCGATGTTGCCGCCGACATCGACGCCTCAGTGCGCATCCCCATCATCGGTATCGGGGCGGGCGCGGACGTCAGTGGGCAGGTGCTCGTCTGGCAGGACGCCTTCGGCCTGCGGCAGGGCAAGATGGCCCGCTTCGTCAAGCAGTACGCTAACCTCTACGACATTCTGTTCGAAGGAGCAGCCGCCTACCGGGCAGACGTGCGCTCAGGCACCTACCCGGCAGAAGAGCACCGATTCGACAGTTAAAAATTCTGCGTTGCCAAAAGTTAGGGAGGTAGCTAACCCGGGGCTCGCGCTCGCTGCCGACCCTCTCACGGGTTCGCTAGCTGGCTCGCAAGCTCGCCAGATTCGCACCGAGATTTATTTTCCTCGCGCACTCGGAATCTCGGTGCTCATCACACGTGATTCACGCCCCGCCTTGCGGCGGATTCCGTTCGCTCGTATGTGCTGACGCACCCGCTCACTCCATCGAGCCAGCAGCTTCGCTGCGAGCCCGGGTCAGCTTTCTCAACGCTAGTGAAAAATTCCTTCCTTACCAGGCGTCCTTACCCTCGTCCCATTCTTCGTTGCGCTTCTTCGCCTTCTCCATGGCATGCTCTGCTTCTTCACGGGTAGCGAAGGGGCCCCAGAGCTCGGTGATCTTTGACTGCTGGCCCTCTTCGACCTGGCCGGTGCTCAAGTTGTACCAGTACTGGGTATCGTGGGGGCCGGGGGTGTAGTCGTTCAGTGACATTGTGTTGCCTTCTCTCTTATAGAATGTTGCATGCACCACTTTACGCCCGGTTAGGCAAAAGATACAGCTTTTGGCAACGCTCCTAGGCGGGCCAGCCGGTGTGCAGCGGATAAGCTAGAAGGCATGTCGACATCATCTAACAGCCACAACCTCCCCGCTGAGCCGGGTAAAGCCCCCGTGGGCAACCTAACGCCCGGCGTCGTAGCCCCCATGCGCCCGGTACCGGCGCATATCGTCCGCCCCGAATACGTGGGCAAGCCCGAAGCCAACGAGGGTCAGGGTTCAAACTTCTACACCCCCGAAGAAGTAGAAAAGGTGCGGGCGGCCGGCAAAATTGCCGCCGGTGCCATTGTTGAAGCTGAAAAGATCGCTGTTCCCGGAACCACCACCAACGACATCGACGTCTTGGTACACGAATACATCTGCGACCACGGGGCCTACCCCTCAACCGTTGACTACCGCGGCTTCACCAAGAGCGTGTGCACCTCGCTGAACGAGGTCATCTGCCACGGTATCCCCGACTCCACCGTGCTTGAAGACGGCGATATTCTCAACCTCGACGTGACCGCCTACCTGCACGATATGCACGGTGACACCAACCGCACCCTGCTCGTTGGGGATGTGGACGAGGAGTCCCGTCTGCTGGTTGAGCGCACCGAAGAGGCCCTGAACCGCGCCATGAAGGCGGTACGCCCCGGCCGTGAAATCAACGTCATCGGGCGCGTCATCGAAAAGTACGCCGCCCGCTTTGGCTACGGCGTGGTGCGTGACTTTACCGGTCACGGTGTGGGCCGTGAATTCCACTCCGGCCTGATTATCCCTCACTACGATGCGGCTCCTGCCTACAACACCGTCATCGAAGAGGGCATGATTTTCACTATTGAACCCATGCTCACCCTGGGCACCATCGAATGGGATATGTGGGAGGACGACTGGACCGTCGTCACCCGCGATCGCAAGCGTACCGCCCAGTTTGAACACACCATGGTTGTCACCGCCGACGGCGTGGACATCCTCACCCTGCCCTAAACACCATCACTCTCAAAGGAGCGCTCATGACTGACGCAGTCACCCCCGAGGTCCCGGCACCTACCGCAGCTGACCTGGTTATCGGTATCGATATCGGAGGCACCGGCATGAAGGGCGGTATCGTTGATATCCGCACCGGCCAGCTGGTGGGCGAGCGCTTCCGCATCCCCACCCCGCAGCCTGCCACCCCCGAGGCCTGCGCATCTGTGGTTCGTGAAATCGTTGATGAGTTGCAGGGCCGTGAGCTTGCTCCCCTGCCCGATGCGGCTATCGGTATCGACTTCCCCGCCATCGTGAAGAACGGCGTTACCCTTTCTGCTGCGAATGTGCACGAGTCCTGGATTGGTGCTGACCTTGAGGGCATCATGAGCGAGGCCCTGGGCGGACGTACCGTCTACGCCCTGAACGACGCGGACGCTGCCGGCCTGGCTGAGGCTACCTACGGCCAGGGTAAGGACAAGGACGGCCTGATCGCCGTGATTACCCTGGGCACCGGTATCGGTTCAGCCCTCATTATCAACGGCCAGCTGATTCCGAACACCGAGCTGGGTCACCTTGAGATTGACGGCCACAACGCCGAATCTCGTGCATCAGCCCGTGCCCGTGAAATTCACGAGCTGTCCTGGAAGAAGTACGGTAAGCGTCTGCAGCGCTACTTCTCCCACGTGGAGTTCCTCTTCTCCCCCGACCTGTTCATCATCGGCGGTGGCATCTCGAAGAACCCCGAGAAGTTCATGCCCTACTTTGAGGATGAAATCCGCACCCCCATGGTCATGGCCCAGCTGCGGAACAACGCTGGCATTGTGGGTGCTGCCCTGTGGGCTGCTGGCCACCCCAGCGAACACGAGCGCCGCGCCGCCGCCCAGGGCTAGGCGCCGCTAGCTCCTAAAAATAAGGACGCCGCCCGCGCACCTTTCTTGCCGTAAGGCAGAAGGTGGGTGGGCGGCGTCCTTTTTTCTGGAGCTAGAGCAGGGTAGGCTGCTCCCCCTCGTCCGCCCCCGCCTCGCGCAGCGCTGCGATAGCCCGCTCAAAGTCATCGAGCGACTCAAAAGCCTGATAGACGCTAGCAAAACGCAGGTAAGCTACGGTATCAAGCTTAGACAGGGGCTCAAGAATAGACAGCCCTACCTCATGGGCGTCGATCTCAGCAATACCCTTCGCACGAATCGCCTCTTCGACTTCCTGCGCTAGCTTAGCCAGGTCGTCCTCCCCCACGGGGCGCCCCTGGCAGGCCTTACGCACGCCAGAGACAATCTTGGCCCGGTCAAAGGGTTCGGTCACGCCGCTTCTCTTGATTACCGAAACAGCTGTGGTTTCGACGGTGGTGAACCGCTTGCCGCAGTTGCTGCACTGACGACGGCGGCGAATTGCGGAATTGTCGTCGGTAGTTCGCGAGTCAACTACCTTTGAGGTGGAATTACGGCAGAAGGGGCAATTCATGTGGTTCCTCCTAGCGTGGTTCTAGCTGTTGTTGGCTGCGGCCGAGCCGGTACGCGCGGTGATGGCCTCACCGTGGGCGGGAAGGTCTTCGTCGTGGGCAACCGCGACAATGGCATCACCAATCTCGGCCAGGGCGCTCTGACTGTAGTTGATTAGCTGCACAGCCTTCATAAAGACGGTGGTGTTAAGCCCCGATGCGTAGGCAGCTGAACCGCCGGTGGGCAGGACGTGGTTGGACCCTGCCGCATAGTCACCCAGAGGCACCGGCGAGTAGGGGCCGATAAAGATCGCACCGGCGTTGCGCACCCGCCCGGCCACCTCGTCTGCCTTCTCGGTATGGATTTCAAGGTGCTCTGCAGCGTAGGCGTCGGCTACCGCGATTGAGGCTTCGAGACTGTCGGTGAGCACCACGCCGGACTGGGGGCCGGTCAGGGCAGTGGCCACGCGCTCGCTGTGCTTGGTCACAGCGGCTCGTTGATTGATGGCGTCCTGCACAGCGGCGGCGAGGGTAGGGCTGTGAGTGATGAGGACGGACCCGGCGTTGGGGTCGTGTTCGGCCTGGGAAATCAGGTCAGCGGCAACGTAGTCGGGGTTAGCGGTGTCGTCGGCAATGACGGCGATTTCGGTAGTTCCGGCTTCGCCGTCCACACCCACGACGCCCTGCAGGGATCGCTTGGCCATGGCGACAAAGATGTTGCCGGGGCCGGTGATGGTGTCAACGGGTTCAAGAACCTCACCGGCGTCGTCCAGCCCGTAGGCCATAGCGCCCAGGGCACCGGCGCCGCCGATGGCCCAGACTTCGGTGATGCCCAGCAGCCCGGCTGCGCCCAGGATGGTGGGGTGGGGCAGGCCGTCGAATTCTTTCTGGGGCGGGGTGCAGAGCACTATAGAGCCGACGCCCGCTGCCTGGGCGGGTACGGTGTTCATGATGACCGATGAGGGGTAGACGGCCAGGCCGCCGGGCACGTACACGCCGGCGCGGCGCACGGGGGTCCAGCGGTTAGTAAGGACAGCCCCGGGGGCAACTTCGATGGTCTGGTCGGCGGGGCGCTGGGCGGCTGCAAAAGCGCGGGTACGCTCGATGGCGATTTCTAGGCCCTTGCGGACGCCCGGGTCGAGGTTCTCGACCGCCCGGTCAATAGCGCTCTGCGGTACGCGCAGGGCACCCTGCTCTACTCCGTCGAAACGGGCGGAGAGTTCTCGCAGGTAGTCAGCGCCGCGGCCCTGTACGTTCTCGAGGATTTCGTGCACGGTGGTGAGCGCATTGCCCACGAACTCTGTGGTCTGGCGCGGGACAATACGGCGCAGCTCAGCGTAGGAATGGTTGCTGCCGCGCAGGTCGATGGTGCGCAGGGTGAAGTCTGCAGGTGCAGTGGAGTTCTGGGTGTTGTCTGTTGTGCTCACTCTCTGATTTTAACGCGGTCGTCAAGCCGCTGCGGGTTAAGCCTGTGGGTTTTCCGGCTGGTGAGATTCTGCCGCCTTGAGTTTTTCTGCCACGACCTGCCAGCCGGGCGGACGCTTGCGGGCAGGCAGGGACTCGACCACGGTGAGGTAGGACTCGGCGATGAGCTCGGCTAGCAGCTCGCCGGTCACATCTGGGTGGGGCACGAGACTGTACCAGTGGGTTTTATTCATGTGCCAGGCAGGGCGCGCCGCCGGGTGGGTATCGATGATAGCTGCAACGTCGGCCGGGTGGGCTTTGAGGTTGACCAGCTGGGTGCCGTCCTTCTCAGCTAGCACCATGAACCATTTGCCGCCCACGCGGGCGGCTTCGGCATCGCTGCGGGAGGTGAAGCGGTAGAGCTCGGTTGCAGTCAGGGCCAGGGCGGACGCGGACGCCGCCTCGTAGAGGGCACGGGAGGTGGAAAGGGGCATGGACCCTAGTTTAGTACCCCCTGAAAAGTGCAAGTGCCACTGCAAAAAGCAACGGCACATGCACTTTTCCAATGGCAGCGACCTTACAGGGCAGCTTCACCAAAGAGGTTCTACCTTTCTACCACTGTCTATTTACTGACCCTGGGCAGCAGCTTCGTCAGCAGAGGCGACGGTGAAACGGGTGCCAACGTGGGCCGGGTTTTCGATTTCGTCAATGGCTGCTACAGCAAAGTCCTGGGTTGAGACGAACATGCCGGCGGGTACGTCCAGCTCGGTGCGGTAGTCACCGGTGCGAGCGCCGGGGGCGATCATGGGTGAGGGGGCCAGGACGGTCCACTTCAGGTCGGTAGCTGCCCGGTAGTCGCCCAGAATCTCAGCGAAGGTCTTGGCTTCGGTTAGGTATTCGGCGGGGAAGTCGGGGCTTTCCAGCAGCAGGCCCTCGCCCGCGTTGAGGGAACCAGCACCGCCGACGATGAGGAAGCGGCCGGTGGGGGCTGCTGCGATGAGGGCGCGGTGGGCGGCGATGGCTGCGGAGTAGTCGTCGCGGCTAGCAACGGAGATGACGGTTGCCTCGGATAAGTTGATGACCTCTACCAGGGCCTCGGTGTTGGCCAGGTCGAGGGGCAGGGTGCCTGCTGAGCCGCTGCGGGTGTAGCTGGTTACCTGGTGGCCGCGGTTCTGGGCTTCTGCAACGATTGCTGAGCCAACCATGCCTGCTGCGCCGATCACTGAGATGTTCATGGGGTTTTCTCCTTGAAGAGTTGGTTTTCTGTATCGAACAGTTCTATAGTATGTTTTAGAAACCAATTACCTCAAGGTAACTATTAGAAGATTTTTAAAAAACTTTCCGAAAGGCCACTCATGACATCATCGCCACAGGTCAGCGCGGACGTCCGCCCCGCCTCCCAGCCGTCAGCAGAGCAGCTGCCCGCCAACGTCCTCGACCAGAACTGCCCCTCGCGCACCGTGCTGCGCCACCTCACGGACCGGTGGACTCCCCTGATTGTCACCGTGCTGGCAGACGGTGAGCCGGTACGATTCAAAGATCTCAAAAGCACCATCCAGGGGGTATCCCCCAAAGTACTGACCGAAACCCTGCGCTCCATGGAACGCGACGGGCTGCTGACCCGCCACATTACCGCCAGTGTTCCCCCGCGCGTGGACTACCAGCTCACCGACCTGGGGCTGACCACCGTTGAGCCGCTCACCGCCGTCCGCCTCTGGGCAGAAACCCACCTGGAAGAGGTGCAGGCTAACCGCGAGCGCTACGACGCCGCCCAGGCTCTCTAAGAACACCCTTTATAAAAGAATGTGCCGCCCGGTTCCGAGTGCAGGGGTCTTACTCCCCCACTCGGAACCAGACTGCACGTTCAGCCTGTCTTAGCCTCCTAGAAATCCAGGCAGGCAGGGCCCAGCAGCACCTTGAGGTCACCAAAGAGGGCCGGGTTGGGGTTGACCCGCAGGTCAGCGCCAAGCCGGATCAGCAGGCGCTTGGTGCGGGTAGTCATCGCGATGCGCACCTCGGATTCGCCCTTATGATTCCGCAAAATATCGCGCAGCTGGCCCAGGGTCTCCTCGGTCGCCTTGTACTCGGGGATGGCGATAGTGACCGGGCCGCCGGTGCCGTCCGCTGAAATCTCGGGGATATTCAGCTCCTGGGCACTCAGGGTCACCGACCCGTCATCGCGGCGCTGTAGGCGACCCTTGATGGTACAAATCAGGTCTTCGGCCAGCACACCGGCAATCGGCTCATAGGCGCGGCCAAAGAACATGACCTCGATAGAACCGGTGCGGTCTTCCATCTCGATACGGGCGTAGGGGTTACCCGAGTTCTTCGCGATACGGCGGGAGACGCTGGTAATCATGCCCGCGATAGTTACGATCGCCCCATCAGGTTTGACCGAATCCTCAGAGACCAGCCCCTGAATCGTGGAATCTGACAGCGCATCAAGGGCATCTTCGAGACCGCGCAGGGGGTGGTCAGAGACGTAGAGGCCCAGCATCTCGCGCTCAAAGTTGAGCTTATCGCGCTTCTCCCACTCGGGGACGTCCGGAATCTGCACCGCCAGCTCGTTCGCCGGGTTATCGTCGTCCATCCCCAGACCCCCAAAGAGGTCAAACTGGCCTGCGGCCTCCTGACGTTTGACCGAGACGGTCGCGTCGATGGCCTCTTCGTGGATCATGGAAAGCGGACGCCGGTCGTGCCCCAGCGAGTCAAAGGCACCGGCCTTGATGAGGGAGTCCACGGTGCGCTTGTTACAGACGACAATCGGCACCTTGGCCAGGAAGTCGTTGAAGTTCTCGTAGCGGCCCTTTTCTTCGCGGGCATCGACCATAGCAGAGACCACGTTGGCACCCACGTTACGGATAGCGCCCATGCCGAAGCGGATATCGTCGCCCACAGGGGTGAAGTTCAGGGCCGACTCGTTCACATCGGGCGGCAGCACCGTAATCTTCATGTGGCGGCACTCGTTCAGGTAGAGGGCGAGCTTGTCCTTGTCATCGCCCACCGAGGTCAGCAGCGCTGCCATGTACTCCTGGGGGTAGTGGGCCTTCAGGTAGGCCGTCCAGTAGGAAACCAGACCGTAGGCCGCCGTGTGGGCCTTGTTAAAGGCGTAGTCAGAGAAGGGTAGCAGAATATCCCAGAGGGCCTTCACCGCCCCTTCGGAGTAGCCGTTATCGAGCATGCCCTGGTGGAAGGTGGCATACTGCTTATCCAGCTCCTCCTTCTTCTTCTTACCCATAGCGCGACGCAAAATATCTGCCTCACCCAGGGAGTAGTTAGCGACCTTCTGGGCAATCGCCATAACCTGCTCCTGATACACGATCAGGCCGTAGGTGGTATCGAGAATCTCCGCCAGGGGCTCTTCGAGCTCCGGGTGGATGGGGGTGACCTCCTGCAGACCGTTCTTACGCAGGGCGTAGTTGGTGTGGGAGTTCGCACCCATGGGACCGGGGCGGTAGAGCGCCAAGACCGCCGAAATGTGCTCAAAGTGGTCAGGCTGCATGAGCTTGAGCAGCTGGCGCATGGGCCCACCATCGAGCTGGAATACGCCCAGGGTGTCACCGCGCGCCAAGAGCTTATAGGACTCGGCGTCATCCAGTTCCAGGGTTTCAAGGTCCAGGTCTTCGCCGCGGTTGAGCTTAATGTTCTCAATCGCGTCCGAGATGATGGTCAGGTTACGCAGGCCCAAGAAGTCCATCTTGATCAGCCCCAGCCCTTCACAGGTGGGGTAATCGAACTGGGTGATAACCTGCCCGTCCTGCTCACGGCGCATGATGGGGATAACGTCAATCAGGTCGTGGCTCGACATGATGACGCCCGCCGCGTGCACACCCCACTGGCGCTTCAGACCCTCGATACCCTTCGCGGTCTCAAAGACCTTCGAAGCATCGGCATCAGATTCGATGAGGTCGCGCAGTTCCTGGGCGTCGTTATAACGCTTGTCCTCGGGGTTGTAGACGTTGGCCAGGGCAATGTTCTTGCCCATGACGTCCTCGGGCATGGCCTTGGTCAGGCGCTCGCCGGTGGAGAAGGGGTAGCCCAGCACACGGGAGGAGTCCTTGAGGGCCTGCTTGGCCTTGATGGTGCCGTAGGTGACGATCATTGCCACCTTGTCTTCGCCGTACTTCTCGGTCACATAGTGAATCACTTCAGAACGGCGGCGATCATCGAAGTCCACGTCGAAGTCGGGCATGGAGACGCGGTCGGGGTTGAGGAAGCGTTCGAAGATCAGGTCGTGCTCCAGCGGGTTCAGGTCGGTAATACGCATGGCGTAGGCGACCATGGAACCTGCACCCGAGCCACGGCCCGGACCCACGCGGATGCCGTTCTCCTTGGCCCAGTTGATAAAGTCAGCAACCACCAGGAAGTAGCCGGGGAAGCCCATCTGCGAGATGATACCCACCTCGTACTCGGCCTGTTTGCGCACCTCATCGGGCACACCCTTGGGGAAGCGGTAGTGCAGGCCGCGCTCAACCTCTTTGACGAACCAGGATTCCTCGTTTTCGCCCTCGGGCACGGGGAAGTTGGGCATGTAGTTGGCCTTGGTATTGAATTCCACGGAGCATCGCTCGGCGATTTCCATGGTGTTGTTACAGGCCTCGGGGTAGTCGCGGAAGAGCTCGCGCATCTCAGCTGGCGACTTGAGGTAGAAGTTATCGGCGTCGAACTTGAAGCGCTTGGGATCCTGCAGGGTGGAGCCTGACTGCACGCACAGCAGCGCGGCGTGGGCCTTGGCGTCCTCTGCGTGGGTGTAGTGCAGGTCGTTAGTGGCAACCAGGGGGAGGTTCAGTTCTTTGGCCAGCTTGAGCAGGTCGGCCATGACGTTCTTCTCGATATCAAGCCCGTGGTCCATGAGCTCGCAGTAGAAGTTTTCTTTGCCGAAGATATCGCGGAAGTCGCTGGCCGCCTGCATGGCCTCCTTGTACTGACCCAGGCGCAGACGGGTCTGCACCTCGCCCGAGGGGCAGCCGGTGGTGGCGATTAGGCCCTTACCGTAGGTCTGGAGCAGCTCCCGGTCCATACGCGGCTTGTAGAAGTGCCCTTCAAGCGAGGCTAGGGAGGACGCCCGGAACAGGTTATGCATGCCCTGGGTGTTCTCTGCCCACATAGTCATATGGGTATAAGCACCACCACCGGAGACGTCATCGCGCCCGCCCTCACCAAATTTCACGCGGGTGCGGTCCTGACGGGCGGTACCCGGGGTCAGGTAGGCCTCCACACCGATAATGGGTTTGACCCCGGCATTATTGGCCTTGTTCCAAAAGTCGAAGGCACCAAAGAGGAAGCCGTGGTCGGTGGTTGCCAGGGCATTCATGCCCAGCTGCTTCGAGTGCTCGAAGAGGTCGGTTAGACGAGCAGCGCCATCGAGCATGGAGTACTCGGTGTGCACGTGCAGGTGGGTGAAGTCGGTGTTAGCCATGCGGGTTGCGTCCTTAGCGTCGGGCTCTAGAAGTTGCCCTCACGCAGGGTATCGAGAGCGTACTGAAGGTCAGGGGTGTAGGGGCTTTCGAACTCCACCTGCTCGCCGCTGGTGGGGTGGGTGAAGCCCAGCCGGTGGGCATGCAGCCACTGGCGGGTGAGGCCCAGATGCGCGCTCATGGTGGGGTCTGCCCCGTAGGTCAGGTCGCCCGCGCAGGGGTGGCGCAGGGCAGAGAAATGCACACGAATCTGGTGGGTGCGGCCGGTCTCAAGGTGTACTTCAACCAAGGACGCTGGCCCAAAGGCTTCGAGCACCTCATAGTGGGTGATAGCCGGCTTGCCGTCCTCGTTGACCGCAAACTTCCATTCGCTGCCGGGGTGGCGGCCAATAGGGGCATCGATAGTACCCTTGAGCGGGTCGGGTAGCCCCTGCACTAGGGTGTGGTAGACCTTGGTGACGGTGCGGTCCTTGAAGGCCTTCTTCATGACCGAGTAGGCTCGCTCGTTCTTAGTCACAACCATCAGCCCCGAGGTTCCGACGTCCAGGCGGTGCACAATGCCCTGACGCTCAGCCGCGCCGCTGGTAGCGATGTCAATACCTGCGTGCTTGAGCGCCCCTACGACGGTCGGGCCATGCCAGCCCATGGACGGGTGGGCGGCAACACCGGTGGGCTTATCGACCACCACGATGTCGTCATCCTGGTAGACAATCGAAAAGCCATCAACCTGCTCAGCCTCAATCTGCGTTAGATCACGCGGCGGGGTGCCCGCAGCCTGCACGGTCATTCCCTCAAGCAGTTTGGACGAAGCCTTAGCCTTCACTCCCCTGCCCTTGGCATCGAGAAGCTGAACCTCGCCGTCCTTAACCCAGCTACTCACTGTTGTGCGCGACTGGCCGCTCAGCTCAGCGAGCAGGGCATCAAGCCGGGTACCGGCCTGGTCGGCTCCTACCACAAATGTCAGTTCAATCTTCTGAGACACTAGACCCCCACCTCGTTCTTCTTTGCCTTATCGGCTCGTACTTCACGCTGACCGTCCATGCGGTAGCCAAGAAAAGTCAGCAGAACAATCGCCGCCATTGATACACAGATAGCGGCATCGGCAATATTAAAAATCGCAAAATTCGGTACAGAAATATAATCGACCACATGCCCGATGCCGAAGCCAGGTTCCCGGAAGAGGCGGTCATGCAGGTTGCCCACAATGCCCCCTGCCAGAGTTGCCAGCAGAATAACCCAGGGCAGGGTCTTAGCCCGCACCACCAAGGTCAGCGCCACCAGGGCACCCACCGTTGAAATCAGGGTGAACAGCCAGGTCGACCCCTCGCCCATAGAGAAAGCGGCCCCCGGGTTCAGGTAGTAACGCCACCAGAGCAAGCCGTCGATTACGGTGATAGCCTGCCCCACGGTCATGGTGGTCTCGACCAGGTGCTTGACCCACTGGTCAGCCCCGTATACCAGGGCAAAGAGGGCCAGGGCTAGCAGGGCCTTAGCCACCCCAGAAATCGTACGAACCGGCACTAAAACAGTGCCCTCCTGCTGGGTATTAGCCACCGTACTCCCTGCCTTCAAACATCAAAAACTGCACACACCAGCTTATCGCGTTCGGCACCCAGCCGGTACCGCGGAGCGGTATCTTAAACATCTCAGGCGGCCCCTCTTACCGAGGAGCCGCCTGAGCATATTGAGGCTACCACCTAAACACTAGGAAAGCCTAGGAGTTGTTGCTGAAAACCCCGTTACGCTGGCCAAACGCGCCGAAGCCCTGGGACTGTGCTGCCGCTACGGCGGGAGCACCCTCAGCCTTGGGTTCAAGAGCGGGAGTCTCTTCGAGGGTGGTCAGCTGCTTGTTCAGGTAATCGCGCAGGGAAGTGCGGTACTGGTTCTCGAAGGAACGCAGCTTGGCAACAGAAACCTCGAGGTCGCTCTTGGTCTTTTCCAGATCGCCAAGCACCTGGTTCGACTTCTGCTCAGCTTCAGAAACAAGCTTGGCGGCTTCGTCACGACCTTCGGTAATCAGGCGTTCACGCTCGCGCTTGCCCTCGAAGACGTAGTCATCGTGAACCTTCTGGGCCATAGCCAGCAGGCCGGTGGCGCTAGAGGGGGACAGAGTGGGCTCAGCGGCGGCAGGTGCTGCTGCCGGAGCAGGAGTTGCCGCAGCGGGCTGAGAATCAACCACAATTTCAGCCTCGGCCAGGGCACCGCCCTGCTGCTGGGCAGGAGCCAGTGAAATCTTCGCCTCTGCCTCTTCAAGCTGGCGCTTGAGGCTAGCATTCTCGGCGTTCAGACGACGCAGTTCAATGACAATCTCGTCAAGGAAATCGTCAACCTCTTCAGGGTTGTAGCCTTCCTTGAACTTAGTCGGCTGGAAGCGCTTATTGATTACTTCCTCAGGCGTGAGTGCCACGATCATTCACCTCTATTTTCTAAAAATCTTTATGCTTTGGCCCGTAGTGTTCCCGGTGCGCAGTATGTGCTGGAGTCAGGCGCATGAAGCTCGAACTTTCAGCGCGCTAAAAGTTCGGGTAGTCCCCTATTTACTACAACACAAAATTACCTGGCAAAGGGGCACCGCGCAACACTATGACCCCAGTTAAGTGTGAGCCACTGGTCACGTCACCACTTGAGGGGACAAACCCCAGCCTGCTGACTGACAGGCTTCAAGAGCCACCTTGCACACCCTACGTGCAGCAGGCGTTTTTACCTACCAGGCTCTAAACGGAGAGGTTGTAGGCCAGGTTAGTTAGTAGGGAATAAGCGAACCAGAGAGCCATCAACAGAATCATGAAGCCCAAATCCAGGGAGATACCACCCAGGTTAATGGGTTTAATCAGGCGGCGGGCAGCATTCATGGGCGGGTCAGTTATTGCGTATACCAAAGAGGCAACCACCAAAACTACGCCCTTGGGGCGCCAGTAGCGGGCAAACATCTGCACCCAGTCGAGTACCAGGCGGATCATAAAAACGACAATCAGCAGGTAGGCAACGATAGCCAAGAGAGCAAAAAGATAACCCACTGCTGTTTAGGCCTGGTTGAAGGGGGTGACGTCGTCGCTGTCCAGAGCTACCGGAACCTCGGTGCCCTCAGCACCGAGAACCTCAAGGTTAGCGGGGGTCAGCAGGAATACCTTGTCGGTCACACGCTCGATGTGACCGTTCAGGGCAAAAGCCAGGCCGGCAGAAAAGTCGATGAGACGCTTGGCGTCGGTATCGCCCATGTCGGTGACGTTCATAATCACGGGGATATTCTCGCGGAAGGACTCACCGATAATCTTGGCGTCGTTGTAGGAGCGGGGGTGAATGGTGGTGATACGGCGCAATTCTTCGCTGCTTTCTTCGGTGAAGGAGGGGGTTAGGGCGGTTGAGGTGTAGTTGGATGCCTGCTGGTGGGTACCGGGGAAGTCCCAGTCGGTGCCGGTACTTTCGACCTGCTCAAGAAGCTGGTCGTCTGCCTCGGCTACAGAAACGCTACCGGCAGTCGCTTCGGGAGCCGGACGGCTGCCGGTGGCCTCGGGTGAAATACCCAGAAGGACGTCGCGATCGGCAGTGGATGAGATATGGGCACGCCCTTCAGCGGGAGCTAGCTCATCGGGGTAGGCGTCGTACTGGTCATCAGCCTCAAAAACGGTCTCTTCATAGATCGTTTCGGGGCGGCGCTGGGGCCGCTCTGTGCGCTGCGCTTCGTCTTCTACCTGGCCCAGGCCCAGGTAGGCCATTGCCTGGTGTAGTGTGCGAGCCATTCTTACCCTCCCTTTGAGTAGCCTTTCCGCCGGTCGACGGGGCTTAAAACCTCTGTTCCTATCAACCTTTTACGGTACCAAAAAGTCGCCTGTCTTTCTCGCAGACAAGCCCAAGGAAAACCTCAGTATTCCCGGTGAATTATGGGCATCTGCCCTTAGTGGGCCGGACGGGCTCCCATGATGGAGGAGCCAACCCGCACAGAAGTAGCTCCCCAGCGAATTGCCTCAACCAGGTCGTGGCTCATACCCGCTGAGATGGTGGTTGCCTCAGGGTAGTGTTCCATCAGCTGCTGGGAGTAGCCGTGCAGCCGTTCAAAGGCGGCTGCGGCGTCCTGGCCCAGCGGGGCAACCGCCATGAGCCCACCCAGGGTGAGGCCCGGCAGGGAGCTAATGTGGTCGGCAAGGGCCAAAATCTCGGTGGGGTCTGCTCCCCCGCGCGCACCCAGGGCTGCCTGCCCGGCGGTGGCTTCAACGGTGGTATCGAGCCCTACCTGGATAAGGCAGCGCAGACCACCGTGTGCCAGTGCTGCCGGAGCCTCAACCTCACCGTTCTCATATCGGGCCAGACGGTTACTGTAGGCCTTAGAGAGGGCATCGGCAAGCTGGGGGCGGTCAACCGACTGCACCTCGTGCGCATACTGCACCACAGACTTAGCCTTGTTGGTCTGCAGCTGGCCGATAAAGGACCAGCGCAGCGGGTCATCGCTGCCCGTGTAGGCGGCCAGCTCACGAGCCTTGCCAGCGGCCTCCTGGTCGCGGTTCTCACCCACAGCGCGCACACCGGCGTCGTACAGGGCAGCTGCATCTGAGGCCGGGAAAAACTTAGTGACCACAATCAGCTCGGGTAGGGGGGACGAGGCAGATCGGGCGCCGCTCATATCTTCCGCGGCTTCCTGGATGCGGGCCTGCACCTGAGCTAGGCGGTCGCTGAGTTCTGCACGGCGTTCGGGGCTGTAGGTCAGGGTCATATTTCCATTCCTTAGAGCGGGCATCTGGGTTACAGGTGGGAGGGGCTGGGCACCTCAGCGGCCAGAGGGCCAGCTTCTACCCAGACCAGACCAGCGATACGCCCGGCGGGCTCCTGCTTCTGGGTATGGCCGCGGTGCGAGAAGAGGTGCTCATGTTCAAAGGTACAGGCCGCAAGGTCGCTATGCACGCGGGTTACCTGCGGCAGGGAGGCAAGGACGGCACGGGCCCCGGCTGGCAGGTCAAGGCCTGGAGTACCCCAGGAGGTGCTGGAATACACCTGCGGAATCAGCGCAGCAGATTCCTGCCGCATCGCCTCGGGAACCTCGTAGCAGCGTCCGCAGATCGAGGGGCCAATCCATGCCTGAATGTTCTCGGCACCGTTCTGCGCCATGGCTTCAACCTGGTGTTGAATTACACCGTCGAGCAGGCCCCGCCGTCCAGCATGGGCCACGCCCAAGACTGGCTGGCCCGTTTGGGCATCCTCCCCCACAAAGACCAGGGGGATACAGTCAGCCACCATAATGGCCAGGGGCCGCCCCTCACGAGAGAGGGCAGCATCGGCGACCGGTGCAGTATCACGAATCTCTTGGGGACTAAGACCCTTTTCAGTTCCGGCACCAAACCGGTCTGAGACATCCGCATCAAAGACCACGGTGCCGTGCACCTGGTTGAGGTAGGTGAAGCCGCAGGACGCCCCTTCCCCCAGCAGCGCGTCTTCAAGGGTCTGCCGGTGGGCCAGGGTCTGGTCAAGGTCATCGCCTACGTGCAGCCCCAGGTTACCGGCAGCAGCCGATGTGAAGGCCACATTGACCCGGGCGCCATTCGCCAGGGTTACTAGCCGGCGGGAGAAAAGAGCGTCAACCATGGGCCTTGCCTACCTTTCGAAAAAGTGCGGGAAATGCTGAAGGGGGTGAAAGCTAAGTCTAGCTTTCACCCCCTCTCGGCCTTTAGACGGCTTGTTTCCGTCTAGGGTGTGGGTCTGAAGTCTTTACTTCAGGAAGTCGGGCACATCGAGGGTGTCACGACGTGCTGACTGGGAGTCCTCAACAACGGGGGGCAGGTCAACATCGAAGCCGGCGTTGGTGGGAACGTCGTTGCCGCCCTTGTTCCAGCTGTTACCTGCTGCGGGTGCTGAACCGAAGCCAGCGCCTGCGGCGGGAGCTGCTGAAGCGCCACCGAAGTTCTGCTGGGTACGAGCAGCCTGGTTAGCGGCGGGGTTGGTGTTGTTGGAGTTGGTTTCGGGGTTGACCGAGTCAAAGCCTGCGGCAATAACGGTCACGCGAGCCTCGTCACCCAGAGCGTCGTCGATGACGGCACCGAAGATGATGTTGGCGTCGGGGTGGGCAACTTCCTGCACCAGGCGGGCAGCTTCGTTGATTTCGAAGAGGCCCAGGTCTGAACCACCCTGGATGGAGAGCAGGACGCCGTGAGCACCGTCGATGGATGCTTCCAGCAGGGGTGAGGCGATAGCCAGTTCGGCTGCCTTGACGGCGCGGTCTTCACCGGAGGCTGAGCCGATACCCATGAGAGCTGAACCTGCACCCTGCATGACGGACTTGACGTCTGCGAAGTCGAGGTTGATCAGGCCGGGGGTGGTGATCAGGTCGGTGATGCCCTGGACACCGGAGAGCAGAACCTGGTCTGCTGACTTGAAGGCGTCGAGCATGGAGACGTTGCGATCTGAGATGGAGAGCAGTCGGTCGTTGGGAATAACGATCAGGGTGTCGACCTCGTCGCGCAGGGCGGCAATGCCGGTCTCTGCCTGGTTGGAGCGGCGACGACCTTCGAAGGTGAAGGGACGAGTAACAACACCGATGGTCAGTGCACCCAGGGAGCGGGCAATGCGGGCAACAACGGGAGCGCCACCGGTACCGGTGCCGCCGCCTTCGCCTGCGGTCACGAAGACCATGTCGGCACCCTTAAGTACCTCTTCGATTTCCTGTTCGTGGTCTTCTGCTGCCTGGCGTCCAACGTCGGGGTTAGCGCCTGCACCCAGGCCGCGGGTCAGTTCGCGACCCACGTCGAGCTTGACGTCTGCATCAGACATGAGCAGAGCCTGAGCATCGGTGTTGATCGCGATGAATTCAACGCCACGCAGACCAACCTCAATCATGCGGTTGACAGCGTTGACGCCACCGCCGCCGATACCGACGACCTTAATGACTGCCAGGTAGTTCTGGGGAGTTGCTGTATCCATGGATTCCCTACTAATTTGTGCCTTGTTTCAAACCAACTCAACCTTAGAGTGAAAGTTGAGATTGGAGTAAACCTATTGTTTCAATCAATGAAAGAGTATCAACTTCACCTTGCAATGTCGCCCTCGTTTCACCCATGACCTTATTTTTCTCAGAAAATATCAAGGACAAGAGGAAACTTCAGGTATAAGTTGAAACTATTTTACAGTGGGGACGAGGGGGCTTGAGACATCGTAGGTTTCTACGGCCTGCTGGCTACCCACCGAGTCCATAAGCTGAACTAGAACCTTAGCTTTAAGGTCGCTATCTTCCGGAGTACCCCAGACGACCTGCGTACCATCAATCATCTCTAAAGTAATGGTTGATGCCGAATCAGCCTTAGCCTCAGACACCTGCGACAAAATCGAGGTCGGCAGAGCCGCCAGCACACCGGTTACGGTACTAAAAGCAGCCGACCCCAGAATATCCAGACCTCCGGCAACCAGCGGAACACCGGCGTCCTCAACCGACGCTGCTGTGCCCAGCTGCACTCCCTCGTTATCAACCAGCACGAAGCTGCCCTCGTTCTCCACCACAGCCACGGGCACCCGCTCATGCAACTGCACCACCAGCTCGTGGGGCGGATTCGCCTGCAGGGTCACCCCGTAGAGCACATTCTCGTTGCCGATCAGAGAAGCAACCTCAGACTCGCTAATACGGGTCATGGGGACTCCCTGGAGCTGGCTCAGCTGCTGCTGAACGGAAGCCTCATCCAGCAAAGAAGCGCCTTCGACCGTAATCGTCCGGGTAGCCAGCAGGGGCGAGAAGAAAACAACCCCCACAAAAATCAGGGTAGCGAGCACCAGGACGCCTACCCCGTAGGCCCATTTCTTCCAGCTACCGGCTGCCCGACGCTTGGGGCGCAACTGCACGGGAGCAGAAGGCAGACTCTGAGGCTCGCTCTGGCCGCTCTGACGCTCCTCTTCCTGGGCCTGGCGCCACTGGGCGAAACGACTGTTTTCAGAGATATCCACCAGGTTATCGCCAGCCTCTGGTAGCTGGCTCACCTTAGCGGAGTTCAGGCGAATACGGGGCTTCTTTTCATCGGCCACTAGAGTGCAGCACCTTCACGGGCAGAAAGCTTCTCTACCAGCACCCGCCCCAGGGCAGTCACGTCACCGGCACCAACCGTCATGATGATATCGCCGGGCAGGGCGGCGGCTACAACAGCGTCAATCGCCTGGTCGGTGCTCTCAGCGTAGTGCACCTCGGAGAAACCGGCCTCAGTGATGAGATGACTGGTTACGCCCTCCATCGGCTTCTCACGAGCGGGGTAGATATCGAGCACGTAGCTACGATCAGCCTGAGACAGCGACTCAGCGAACTCGGTAGCGAACTCCTTGGTGCGGGAGAAAAGGTGGGGCTGGAAAATCACGTAGAGGTTGTGCCCGGCGGCAACCGTGCGGCCGGTTTCCAGGGCACGGTGTACCTCGGTGGGGTGATGGGCATAGTCATCAAAGACCTTAACCCCGGCAGCTTCACCGCGCAGGGTAAAGCGGCGGTCGGTACCCGAGAAGTGGGCCAGCGCCTTAACGGCCTCTTCGGGGCTGGCACCTGCTAGCAGGGCACAGACAAAGGACGCCGTAGCGTTGAGCTGGTTATGAATACCGGGCACCGGCAGGGTCAGGGTAATCTGCCCCGCGAACTGCTGGCCGCCTACGGTGAAGTCCCAGACCAGGTTCGAAGAGCAGTCGGTTCCTTCAGAGGTGATACCGGTCAGGCGAACCATAGCGCCCTCCCCCTCACCGTAAGTGACAACCTGAACACCGGCGTCCGCGGCCTGAGCCGCGAGGGTGGCTGCACCGGCGTCGTCAGAGCAGGTCACGAAGACACCGCCGGGCGCCATAGAGGCGATAAAGCGATTGAAGGCCTCGAAGACCCGCTCGTTGGTGCCGTAGAAGTCCAGGTGGTCGGGCTCAGCGTTGGTAATAACCGCAATCTCGGGGCGGTAGCGAACAAAGGAGCCGTCGGATTCATCGGCTTCAGCCACGAACCAGGAGTCCGGGCCGGACGCCCCCAGGTGGGCGTTGGTGTTATAGCCGGCGATGGTAGAGCCGACCGCAAAAGAGGGGTCCAGCCCCAGGCCGTCTAGCATCACCGAAATCATGGATGAGGTGGTGGTCTTGCCGTGGGTACCGGCAACCGCAATCACCTTGGAGTCACGCATGGTCGCCGCCAGAGCCTCAGAGCGGTGCAGCACGCGCAGGTCGCGGGCCCTGGCAGCAGCGAGTTCGGGGTTATCTTCGCGAATCGCGGTTGATATCACCACGGTATCGACACCCTCAATATTTTCAGCTGCCTGGGGCACCGATACCCGGGCGCCCAGCTCTCGCAGGCTATCCACAGCGGCGCTTTCAGCCTGGTCAGACCCGCTCACGGTCATGCCAGCACGCAGCATGAGCCGGGCGATAGCCGACATGCCGGCCCCACCAATACCCACAAAATGCACCCGGCCCAGGTCGGCCAGGGCCGGACGCTCGGGGAAGGGAGGGTTGAGAGGAGCGGGAAGGTCTATTGAAAGATCCATTAGTGAGGTGCTCATACGCGGGCCGCCTTCAGTACTTCGTCTGCCATAACCTGCGCAGCATCGCGGATGCCGTGCCGGTAGGACTTTTCTGCCATGTCGGTAAGTTTATCGGTGTCTGCTAGCAGGGCCGGTACATTCTGGCGGAACCAGCTAGCGGTGAAATCGGAGTCGTCAACCAGCAGGGCTGCCCCGGCAGCCACCAGGGAACGGGCGTTGAGTGCCTGTTCGCCGTTGCCGATGGGTAGGGGAACAAAGATAGCCGGTAGGCCCACGGCAGCGACCTCGCTGACGGTTGCCGCACCAGAGCGCACAATCATAAGGTCAGCAGCTGCGTAGACATCTTCCATAGAGGTAATGAACTCAACCTGCTGGTAGCCGGGAGCTGTGCGGAGCTGGCCAGACTCGTCCTTAACCGCCTTGTCACGGCCAGTGATGTGCAGCAGCTGGTAGCCAGCCGGAGCAATCTCATCAATAATCTCGGCGACTGCCCGGTTAAGGCTCAAGGCTCCCAGGGACCCGCCGGTGACCACCAGGGTGGGCAGAGCCGGGTCAAGGCCCAGACGCTCCCGGGCAGCGCCCTGTTCAGAGGCGCGGTCGAGGTCGGCGATGTTCTGGCGCATAGGCATACCCACGGTGCGGGCGCCAGCAATTGGGGTATCTGGGAAGGCGGTAGCTACCAGGGCTGCATTCTTCGCACCCACCTTGTTGGCGAGGCCGGGCTTGGCGTTGGCCTCGTGAATTACTACGGGCACGCCCAGCTTACGGGCTGCCAGGTACATGGGGGTGCACACGTAACCGCCCACGCCCACCAGGACGTTCGCCCCGGTGTCGGTCAGAATCTTCTCGGCCTGCTTGAGCGAGGCCCGGAAGCGGCCGGGGAACTTGATGGCGTCAAGGTTGGGGCGGCGGGGGAAGGGAACTTTCGGGATGAAGCTGATGTCGTAGCCCGCTGCCGGTACGAGCCGGGCCTCCATGCTATTTTCGGTGCCGACGGTCATGATGGTGACGTCAGGCTCGCGCTCCTGGAGGGCTCGGGCGATAGCCAGCATGGGGTTGATATGCCCGGCTGTGCCGCCGCCTGCCAGCACGACAGTGGGTGCGTGGGTCATCAGGTTTCACTCCCTTAGTGTTCTGTTTCGCCCCTTAGTTTACGCGGATTGGGCCACAGACACATCTTGAGCCCCCTGCCCGTGAGCCACCTTACCCCCTTAGTGCTGTTCTGGGAGCTTGCGGGCCTTACGGATAGTGCGCAGGCCAGCGGGCAGTTTTTGCTCCTTGGGGGCAGGAGCTTGCGGTTCGGTGGTCTGCGGCTTAGCTGCGGTGGAGGGCGTAGCAGGGCGAGCAGGGGGCTGGGACTGAGTCGCTGTGGTACGGGTGTGAGCCTGCTGCACGCTGGCGGAGGGGCGGGCGCCGCTGGCCGAACTGGAGCGTCGAGCCATCGCCGCCTCAGCACTAGCTTCAGCTGACAGCGGGGTTGAGCGGCGGAGTGTCTGGGCGGACGGACGCGCGGTAGCTGCCGAGGGACGCACGGTGCGCGCACTCCCCTGGGCGCGTTGAGGGGCGGACGCCGCAGGTTGGGCAGAGCCACGCCCGTCGACGAGGGCGCCCAGGCGGGTGGTGAGCTTATCAAGAGTCCAGCCGGTACCGTCTGGGTCAGCTGCGATGATAGCCTGCTCCCGCTCAGCGATACGGGCCAGAGCAAGGCGGCGGGCGGCGTCCTTTTGCATCTTACTATTGGCAATGCCGGTACGCTCCCCCACAATCGGGTTGAGGGGGGTCTGCCGGGCAAAGGCGATAAGAATTCCGATACCGGTCAGTGACGAGACTAGGGCGGAACCACCGGCAGAAATAAAGGGCAGGGGCACACCGATGACGGGCATAAGCCCTACCACCATAGCGATGTTGAGCAGGGCCTGGCCGGCGATCCAGGTGATGATGCCAATGGTGGCGTAGCGAATAAAGAGGTCAGAGGAGCGCAGCAGGATACGCATAGCGCAGTAGATTAGGGCTACGTAGAGCAGCAGCACAGCGATAGCACCAATCAGACCCAGTTCTTCACCGACCACCGCGAAAATATAGTCGTTGTGGGCTTCAGGCAGGTAGTTGTACTTCTGGCGGGACTGGCCCAGGCCCACGCCCCAGAAGCCGCCGGTAGCGAGTGCTGCCAGGCCAGAGTTGGCCTGGTCGCAGGTGGCCTCAACGCAGTCGCGCCAGAAGGCAAAGGTGTTGAAGAGACGCTCGATGCGGTTGGGGCTGATGGCTACCATCATGATGGCGGCCAAGGTGCCCAGGCCCGCGCTAATCATCACTAGCCCGCGGGAGGGGCGGGCTGCCAGGAAGATTGCGCTGAAGAAGAGGGCGTAGATGAGCACCGTGCCCACGTCGTGGCCTGCCAGGATCAGGGTGACAATCAGGCCAAAGCCTAAGAAGGCAGGAACGAGCCCCTTGTAGGCAGTCTGGGCCAGGGTCCCGCGGTCGATGCGCCCCTGACGGGAGTAGACCGAGGCCAGCCAGAGAATCATGATGGGCTTGGCGAACTCTGAAGGCTGGATCGAGAAACCTGCGATGTTGATCCAGTTACGGTTACCGTTGACGGTGGTACCCACAAAAATTACGGCGATGAGCAGCAGGGCTGCGATTCCCAGCAGAGAGTGCACTGCCCAGGGCCGTCGGTACCAGGTGACCGGCACCAGATAACCCACGAGCACCATTGAAACGAGACCCAGTACCGCGAACATACCCTGGGAGCGGGCCTGGCTGAAGGCACCTGCGCCCGATGAAATCTGCTCCACGCTTGAGGCAGAGAGCACCATCATCACACCAAAGAGGGTGAGCACGGTGGCGGTCACTACCAGCACAATCGGTACGTCGGTCAACACCATAGACCCCAAACGTACCTGGGCGTTCTCCCAGGTGCTCCGGGACCTCTCCCACACACGCCGGATCAAGCCAGGACGCTGCTGTGACCGGGGTTCTGCTGCCAGGCTCATAGTCTTTTCGCTTCTCTTCTCTCGGGTGAGGACGCCCCACCGTAGGTGCGGTTAAAGGTGAGGGAGGGTGGGAACCAGTAGCTACTGATTGCCCGCCCTCCGCACCGATCGATTCTAGGAATTGATCTGGTTGACCAGGTCGGCTACCGCGTCGATGAAGGCGTTTCCGCGCTCTGCGTACGAGGTGAACTGGTCCATTGAAGCTGCAGCCGGGGCCATGAGCACGGTGTCATTCTGTTCCGAAATCTCGTGGGCCTTGGCAACCGCCAGTTTCATAACGGCCCGTCCATCACTGGCATCGGCCAGCAGGGAGCTCTCACTGATCTTGTAGACCGGCACATCAGGGGCCTGCTCAGCCAAAGCTGATATCAGGGCCGCGGTGTCGGTGCCGATCATGACCACGGCCTTCAAGCGATCCTTGTGCTCAGCGACCAGCTCGTCGTAGGTCACGCCCTTTGACAGGCCACCGGCTACCCAAATCACGGGGTTGAAGGAGGCCAAGGAAGCATTCGCTGCGTGGGGGTTGGTGGCCTTAGAGTCGTTGACCCAGAGAACCCCGTGGGTGTTGGCCACCAGCTGGATGCGGTGGGCACCGGGTTCGTAGTTCTGCAGGCCTGCCTTGACCTGTTCCGGTTCAATACCGGCTGCCCGAGTCAGGGCAGCGGCAACCAGGGCATTTTCTACGGTGTGCTTGGTCGGCAGCTGACCGGTATCTGCTACTTCAGCCACTTCCAGGGCCTGGTTGCGGCGGTCGTCAAGGAAGGCCCGGTCAATGAGCAGGCCGTCAATTACACCCAGCATGGAAAGACCGGGAGTATCAGCCCAAAAACCGATGGCGCGAGCGCCCTCGACGACGTCCGCCTCTTCGACCATCTGCACGATTTCGGGGTAGTTAGCGTTGAAGATGCAGGCGACCTGAGTGTTCTCGTAGATGCGGGATTTATCGGCCAGGTAGTTGTCATAGCCGGCATGCCAGTCGACGTGATCTTCTGCCACGTTCAGCACGACAGAGGCTAGGGGTGACATGGAGTAGGTCCAGTGCAGCTGGAAGCTAGAGAGCTCAACAGCGAAAAAGTCGTAGTCGACGGGGTCGCGCAGGGCATCAAGGATGGGGGTGCCGACGTTGCCCACCGCAATGGCCTTGTAGCCTGCGGTCTGCAGGATAGATTCGGTCATACCCACGGTGGTGGTCTTGCCGTTGGTGCCGGTAATAGCCAGCCAGGGGGCGACCTTGCGTCCTTCGCGCTGACGCAGACGCCAGGCCAGCTCTACATCGCCCCAAATCTGAATCTTCTGGGCTACTGCATCGGCCAGAATACCGATGGTGGGAGCAAGGCCGGGTGAGGTGACCACCAGGTCAGCAGGCTGCCCCTCGACCAGGGGCAGGGCGTCCATGGCACCGGCGCCCAGTACCGAACCGGCCGCACCCACGATCTTTAGGGTATCAGCCTTACCGCGGGTGACCTCGTTATCGTTACCGTCCACCACAACTACGCGGGCACCCAGCTCGATCAGGGTATCAGCGGCTGAGAAGCCAGAGATACCCAGGCCTGCAACGACCACGCGTAGGCCAGACCAGTCGGATTCCCAGCTGGTCAGCGCTTCCAGGCGCTCGTAGCCGTAGACGGGATTTGCGTTACTTGCCTTCATTAGAAGACACCTCCATTGCTCAGTAGCCAGTCACCGTAGAAGATGCCCAGGGCCACTGCTACAAATAGGCCTGCCAGGATCCAGAAGCGGATGACTACGTTGACTTCGGTCCAGCCCTTGAGCTCAAAGTGATGCTGCAGGGGGGCCATGCGGAAGATACGCTTACCACCGCTCATCTTGAAGTAGCCCACCTGAATAATGACGGAAAGGGCAATCATCACGAAGAGGCCTGCGATAATCGGCAGAAGCATCTGGGTGCGGGTGATGATAGCGAAAGCAGCCAGCGCACCGCCCAGGCCCAGGGAGCCGGTATCGCCCATGAAGATAGTGGCCGGTGAGGTGTTCCACCAGAGGAAGCCGATCAGGGCGCCAATGAGGGAAGCAGCCAGCATCGCCATCTGCCCCGAATCGGGCACCTCGTAGCAGACGTTATCAAGAGAGCCGGGGGCACACAGGTGCTGCTGCTGCCACATCGAAATCAGCAGGTAACCGCTAAAGACCATGATGGCAGCACCGGTGGCCAAGCCATCCAGACCGTCGGTGAGGTTCACCGCGTTCGTTGTAGCGGTGGCAATCAGGTTAGCCCAGATGATGAAGAGGATAATACCCAGCACAGGCCCGGCAAAGGCCAGGTCGAGCCAGGAGATATCGCGGGTGAAGGAGATGTTGAAGGAGGCAGGTGACCAGCCGCGTTCGTCCTTAATCAGCAGGGCACCCACAGCAAAGAGGGTGCCAATCAGCCCCTGGAGCACAATCTTACCCTTGGGAGTCAGACCCTCGTTCTGCTTCTTCCAAATCTTCTGGAAGTCATCAATGAAGCCAACGCCCGCCATGCCCAGCATCAGGAACATAGCGAGTAGCACGGACGCTGAGGGGGCCAAGGTGGTACCGGTGAGCAGGGCTGAGAGACCCAGTGCTAGGAAGAAACCGAGGACGGTTGCTGCCATCATCATGACACCGCCCATGGTGGGGGTGCCCCGCTTGGTCTGGTGTGAGGTGGGGCCGTCTTCGCGAATGAACTGGCCGAACTGCTGCTTCACCAACCATTTGGTGTAGAGCGGGGTTCCGGTGATCGAGATGATCAAGCCGAAAGCGGCAGCCAACAGGATGGAAATCATGCGGTGTCTGTGCCTTCCCGGTTATGAGTTATCTGTGGTCTTGGCGGCAGCATCTGGCTGGGCGCCACTGTCTGAGTTTAGTACCTGGACGAAGTCACCGGCGCTTAACCAGGGCTGTGATTGCCCACTATCGCCTTCGTCTCGGGTGAGTTTGCCCTCATAGTCAGCAACTTTTTGACCGAGAAGGCCCAGGCCAGCCCCGTTTGAGGACTTGAAGAGGACGATATCACCCGGCTCTAGGGCACCGCGCAGGAGTTCGAAGGCTTCCTCGGTGGTGGCAACCCAGGTTGCCTCATTACCCCAGGAGCCTTCCAGGTGGGCGGTGTTGTAGATGGGCTTGGCGATGTCGCCTACGGCGATGAGCTTAGAAATGTTGAGACGTACTGCCAGCTGGCCGATGCGGTCGTGTTCGGTCAGGGTCTGGTCGCCGAGTTCCAGCATGGCACCGAGTACGGCCCAGGTGCGATTGGTGGAGGGCAGACGGCCCAGCTGGGCAAGGGTTTGCAGGGCAGCGGTCATAGACTCGGGATTAGCGTTGTAGGCATCGTTAATGACGGTCACTCCGTCGGCCCGGTCGGTACGCTGCATACGCCATTTGGAGGCTGCCCCAGCGGTGTTGAGCTGCTGGGCGATGCGAACCGGGTCGATTCCGACCTGATAGGCAACGGTAGCTGCCGCCAACAGGTTGTAAACGTGGTGTTCGCCGATGAGCTGGGAGCTAATCTCATAGGCCTGCCCATCGGGGAAGGTCAGGGTGAAGGCGGGTTTGCCTTCATCGGTGGTGGTGAGATTGGACGCCGTCATGCGGTTTTCTGCCACACCGGGGTTAGCGGTGTGGGTTAGTTCCGCTTCGCGACCCTCAACGCCAAAGTAGGTGACGGGGGTGGACGCCCGGTTCAGCATGCGCCTCACCCGGTAGTCGTCGATGTTCAGGCCCAGTCCCAGGCGGACGCCCTCGGCCATCTCGCCCTTGGTCGCTTCGATGTTATCGACGCCGCCAAACTCACCGGCATGGGCGGTGCCCACCTTGAGCACAACGCCGAAATCCGGAGAAATCATGTCGGTCAGGTACTTGATGTTACCCACCCGGTCAGCGCCCATCTCAATGACCAGGTACCGGGTGTCTTCCTCGGCCCGGAAGACGGTCAGCGGCACTCCGACCTCACCGTTGAAAGACCCGATGGGGGCCACGGTCTTGCCCTCTGCACCGAAGATAGCTGCCAGTAGGTCCTTGGTAGTGGTCTTACCCGCAGAACCGGTGATACCCACAACCGTCACGTCGCCGCGCTCACGCAGGCGGGCCACGATGTAAGAGGCCAGTCGTCCCATAGCCAGCACAACGTCGTCGACCAGAATTGAGGGGTATAGCTGGCCGTCAGCATCCTGAACCTCGCGTTCAACAAGAGCCAAAGAAGCCCCCCGCTCGAAGGCTGCAGCCAGGAAGTTATGGCCGTCTGTCACCTCACCGGGCTTAGCGATAAAGAGACAGCCGGCGTCAACTTCGCGGGAGTCTGTAGTAGCAGAAGTGCAGGTCAGAGCAGCAGAATCGGCAGCGTCTACCCCTAACAGGGTACCGCTGACAGCTTCTGTAATCTCTAGTGCTGAAAGTTTAATCATAGGTTTACCTTTAGGTTACTTCTGGCGGTTCTGATAGGCCGGGAGCACGCTGAAACCGGCAGCCTGCAGGGCGCGAGCGGTCTCTACACGGTCGTCAAGCTCGATATCGGTACCGGCAACGTCCTGGGCTACCTCGTGGCCGCGGCCAGCAATCAGAATTGAGTCCTTGGGGCCGGCCAGGGCGATAGCTTCATCGATGGCAGCGGCGCGGGGCTCAATGTTGAGCACCCGCTGGGCGCGGGCCCCGGCTTCAAGAGCCGCGAGCGCACCAGACTCAACAGCCTCGCGGATAGGGGCAGGGTCTTCGCCATGGGGGTCGTCGTCGGTCACTACCACGATATCGGCATAGGTGGCGGCGATTTCGCCCATCAAGGGGCGCTTGGTCTGGTCACGCTCACCGGTTGCACCGAAAACAATAATGATCTTGCCGTCCTCATCTGCCGGCTCGATTGCTTCAAGCGCACGTTTCAGGGCATCGGGGTTGTGGGCGAAGTCCACCAGGGCGGTGGGCTCGGTGGAAATCAGCTGCATACGACCGGGCACAACGGGGGTCAGGGTCTCGGTGCGAGCCAGCACTTCGGTGATGCGCTCGCGCTCTAGCCCGTCGCGGGCGCTCTCAAAAACCATCACGGCGGCCAGCGCAGCGTTCGAGACATTGAAATCAGCTGGAAGCAAGGTGGCGCTGGGCAGTTCAAAACCGTCGCCCCGGCGCAAAGTGAAGGAGTGGCCAATACCGGAGCGCTCTACCTGCACCAGGGCCCAGTCCTGGGCAGCAAGGGAGGTGAGAGCGTCCTCCCCCGGCTCGTAACCGGCACCGAAGTTGGTAAAGAGGCGAACCACAGCGCGGGCCCCCAAAGCCTGAACCGCGCGCTTTGCCATGTCAAGACCCCAGTGGTCATCGGCAGTGATAACGGCGCGACGGGTACGGGCCGGGGTGAAGAGCTCGGCCTTGGAATCAAAGTAGCTTTCCATGGTGCCGTGCAGGTCTAGGTGGTCCTGGGTGAGGTTGGTAAAGCCCGCAATGTCGTATCGGATGCCATCGACACGGCGGTAATCCAGGGCATGGGATGACACCTCCATCGCTGCGCTGGTAATACCCTGCTCACGCATCAGAGCGATAAGGGAGTGCACGTGGGGGGACTCGGGAGTAGTGAGCTTAGAGGGAATAGCCTGACCACCGGCAAGAATCTCGATGGTACCGATCAGGCCGGTAGTGTGACCCAGGGCCTGCATGATCGAGTTGGTCATATAGGTGGTGGTGGTCTTGCCGTTGGTGCCGGTCACCGCAAAGAGGCGGGGCGCTCCCCCGCTACTGGGCTGGGAGGCATAGATACGGGCAGAGAGCGGGCCGACAGCAGCTCGCACCTGGTCGGTGGTGACTACACCCAGGTCGTCGGGAAGGCCCAGCTCGCGCACAATCTCAAGGCCCGCTGCGTCGGTCAGCAGGGCGGACGCCCCCAGCTCGATTGCAGCAGGAAGGAAGGAGGCACCGTGGGCCTTTGCTCCGCCCAGGGCAACATAGAGGTCACCGGGCTGCACTTCGCGGGAGTCCATGGTGATACCCGTGATGGAGCGGGCGGACGCCTGCACCAGCTGGGCCTCTAGGCCCACCTCGGCCAGCCAGTCGGCAACCTCAGCGCAGGTGCGCTCGGTAACCTGGCGGGGGCGCAGCGTCTGGGCGCTGCCCTCAAGTGCTCGGTTTTCTGTCACGGGCTTTCCCTCCAATGGGCGGTCTATGTTAAGGTGCGCGGTGTGGCGCGAGTGCTAATAGGGTCTACTTTAGCCGTTTTCGTCATGTCCCTCAGCGAATTTAGGGGTCTCCTGCGGCTCCGTTGTGGAGCGGGGCACATTATAGATGTGCAGGGTTTTCTCCATAATTTCTGCAAACTGGGCTGTGGTATTTGCCAGGCCAACAGCCGATGCCGTGGTTTTCGGGCGGTGCATAGTAACCGATACGAGGAAGCGGGGGTCCTCGGTGGGAGCGACCCCCACAAAAGAGGTACTCCAGCCATCATAGGTGCTAGAACCTTCGTCCACGTTTTCTGCGGTACCGGTCTTACCGGCGACCCGGTAGCCGTTAATCTGGGCACCTTTCGCACCACGACCCTGGTACACGACAGCCTCCATGACCTGGAGGGTCTTCCGGGCGGTTTCTTCACTCACCATGCGGGTACCTTCAGCGACCTCGCGGACTTCTTCGGTACCGTCCGTATCAATCACAGCATCAATGATGCGGGGCTTGAGCATAATCCCCTTATTGGCCATAGCTTGAAAAATCATAGAGGTCTGCAAGGCTGACTGGGCCACGCCCTGGCCAAAAAGCACATTGTACTGCTGGCGGATATCCCAGTCCTTCCAATGGGTGACCAGGCCCTGGGATTCGCCGGTTAGCTCAATACCGGTGAACTCCCCCATGCCAAACTTCTTAAGCCAGTTGTAGCGCTGCTCCTTGGTGAGCTTGCTACCCATCATGACGGTACCGGTGTTCATCGAGTCAGCAATAATACCGGCAACAGTGCGCTTCTGGGCGGGGTGCACGAAAGGATCGGTGATGGTCTGCTGATCAATTTCAAGCTCAGCAGGCACATCGTAAACGGTCTCAGGTTCAGCGATACCCTCTTCAAAGACGGCAGCGATGGTCAAAATCTTCTCGGGAGAACCCGGCTCAATGACCTGGGTAATAGCGCGGGGGTTCATATCGGCCAGCTCAAAACGCTCAGCACCGGGATCCATCGTCGAAGAATCTGCCAGCGCCAGAATCGAGCCGTCACGCACGTCCATCACAATGGCCGTACCCCACTCAGCCTTCAGTTCCTCAGCACGGGCTTTAACCACCTGCTGCGCAAAATACTGTACGTCCTGATTGATGGTCAGCCGCACACTCTTACCGTCCTGGGCAGGGGTGTTCTGTTCGTCCCCGATAGG
This sequence comes from Rothia sp. 11273D007AR, assembly GCF_053547255.1. Taxonomy (NCBI): domain Bacteria; kingdom Bacillati; phylum Actinomycetota; class Actinomycetes; order Micrococcales; family Micrococcaceae; genus Rothia; species Rothia sp. 11273D007AR. The sequence goes on from NZ_JBPPWJ010000009.1 coordinate 77,549, forward strand.
TATACGAATACCGTCAGCTGAGATTTCATAAACACGCTCACCGTCAACACCGGCTAGGTGCTCCCCCATGGTGCGTTCGATGCCCACCGAGTTGTTCACCTGCCGCGTTTCGCCGCTGGTGCCGTCCACGGCTTCCTCAATGATGCTAAAGCGGCCTACCACCGAGCCACCCACCTGGCCGTTAGGGTATTTACGTTCAGACAGAATCTCACCGTAGATATAGGGGGCACCCAGTGCATCTACCTTATTGTAGATAGCAGGAGTGACGTTCTCTTTAACAATCTTGTATTTGAGGTCGCCATCGAGCGCCGCTTTCACATCGGCGTCACTCATTTCAAGAATATCGGCCAGCTCATACACCAGCTCGGTGGGGGTTACCTCGACCGGGTCACGGCTTTCTTCGGTGTAGCGCTTAAAGTTAGCCACGGCAGACTGATCAACGGTGATATTGTAGCGCTGCACGCTACGCGCTAGCACGTTGCCGTTAATATCGAGAATCTCTCCACGCAGGGCCGGAATGGTCTGCTTACGGGTACGCTGAGCCTTCGCTGCATCGGCTAGGCCCTTGGGGTCAAGGCCTTGCAACCAGGCAAGACGCAGGCCCACCAGGCCCAGGCCACCGATGCCCAGGGTGCCGGCGATAAAGCCACGCCTCCCTACGGTGCGCTTGATGCCCTGGACGGGTTCATTCTGCTCAGTGCCGCTCATCGTCCCCTATTTCTCTTCCGCTGTGGTTCACTCTTTACTGTGGCCCGCGCGCCGCGCGCTAGCCCCGCTACCCCATAAGGCGAACAGGTGCCCACCACCAGGGCAGGCACCGTATCACGCGCTTGCTATTGACCGCCTGCGCTCGCCGCAGCGGACGGCTGGGCTGAGGTCTGGGCCGCGGGTGAGGCGCTGGCAGGAGCTGAGGCCTGGGCACTTGCTGAAGCGGCCGCGCTGGCTGATGCTTCTGCTGAGGCCTTGGCTTCGGCTTCTTCCTTCTTGCGCTGTTCCTCGGCCCGGGCGCTGGCCTCTTCGTAGGCCTGGGTGTCGGCCAGGGCAGGGGGTGCAATCAGGTTCTTGCTGTTGGCTTCACCCTCGACAGCTGCCAGAGGGGTACCGGTAATTTCACCGGTTTGAAGGTCAAGGGTGGCCTGGCTAGAGGCAGCTACCAGCCCTAGCTGGCTTGCGCGGATAGCCAGGTCCTGGGGGGCCTGGTGGAATTCGATTTCCTGGGCCAGGGCCTCATTCTGCTGGATGAGGGCCTGCTCTTGAGCTCGTAGCTCAACCAGGTCGTACTGGCGGGAGGCCATGACGATGCTCAGCACCAGCACGGTGAGCAGGGCAACGAGCATGGCGCCCAGGGCCACGAAGACACGCCAGCGGTTGGAGGTAGCGCGCAGGGCCCGGGAGCGTGAGAGAGGACGGCGGGCGGGGGCTGCTTCTTGGGGTTCATCGCGCACCACAGACAGGCGGGGCTTGTTCAGCTGCCCGCCGTCGTCGGTTGAGGTGGGGAAACGGGGTTCCGCGCTCATCGTGTTGCCTTTGGTGTCTTGATTTTTTCTGCTGCCCTCAGTTTTGCGGACGCTGCCCGCGAGTTCTCTTCAATCTCCTGCTCGGTGGGTGGTTCAGCACCGCGGGTGATGATTTTGAGTTCGGGTTTATGTTCTTCGAGCTCGACAGGAAAACCCTTGGGGGTGCTGGAGGTTGCCCGAGCAGTGAATGCTCGTTTAACGATTTTGTCTTCGAGGCTGTGGTAGCTCATGGCCACGCAGCGTCCGCCCAGGTTGAGAGCGTCGATTGCTGCAGGGATGGCGCGTTCCAGAGCATCGAGTTCGTGGTTGACCTCGATGCGTAAGGCCTGGAAGGTACGCTTGGCGGGGTGCCCGCCCTTGCGCTGGGCGGCTACGGGAACAGCCTGCTGAATTGCTTTGACCAGCTGACCGGTAGTTTCAAAAGGACGCTCGGCGCGAGCCGCTACGATACGGGAAGCAATGCGGGCGGCAAATTTCTCTTCGCCCCACTGGCGGATAATGCGGCGCAGCTCAGCCTCATCATAGGTATTCACCACGATAGCGGCTGTGAGTTCTTCGGTGTTATCCATGCGCATATCGAGCGGGGCATCGTAGGAATAGGCAAAGCCGCGCTCACGCTCATCAAGCTGCATGGACGATACGCCCAGGTCAAAGAGCACACCGTCAACCTGGGTTACACCGGCTTCTGCCATAGCGCGAGGAATTTCGTCGTACACGGCGTGCACAGGGATGAAGCGGTCGCCGAAGCGGGCCAGGCGCTCACCTGCGAGCTTGTGAGCCATGAGGTCCCGGTCAATGCCGATGAGGGTGAGGTCTTCGAAGCGCTCGAGCATGGCTTCAGAGTGACCGCCCATGCCCAGGGTTCCGTCAATCACGACGGCGCCGGGGCGAGAAATTGCGGGCGCGAGGAGGTCGAGGCAACGGTCAAGCATGACCGGCACGTGCCTGTCTTTGGCGTCCTTGCCGGGTGAGAGGTTCTCTACCTGAGTCAAGGGGTGCTCCTCGCGTTGGTGGTTTTGTGATCCGCTGTCAGTTGGGTGGGTTAGAGCATGAGCCCTGGCAGGATCTCATCGTCGGTGCCTGAGAAGGCTTCTTCCTGTTCTTTCAGGTAGGCCTCCCAGGCTTCGGTGCTCCATATTTCTGCTCGTGAGCCTGCGCCGATGACCGTGAGGTCTTTTTCCAGCCCAGCGTAGTCTCTGAGGTTTTGAGGTATGGTGATTCGCCCCTGCTTATCGGGTACCTCGTCGGAGGCCCCCGATAGAAAAACTCGAATGTAGTCTCGCGCCTGCTTCGACGACAGCGGAGCTGTGCGTAACTGTTCGTGAATACGCTCGAACTCGGTCATGGTGAAGACGTAGAGGCAGCGTTCCTGCCCGCGGGTGAGCACCAGACCTGCTTCTAACTGCTCGCGAAATTTCGCGGGAAGAATCAGGCGCCCCTTGGCGTCCAGACGCGGGGTGTGAGTTCCAAGAAACACGGCACCACCGCCTCTACCTGTCGCCTGTGCTCCCCTAGCAAGCGGGGAAACTACATCAGTGTTGTTCTATCCCCTCCACTTTACTCCACTACGCCCCACCGAATGTACCAAATACGGAATTTTTACCGGGTTTTTGAGTGTTTTCACACAGAATGAGATGGTTACAAAATTTTCTGCTTCATGAAGCACCCACCGGGCAGCCAATTTGCACCTCCCATATATAACTTTGAAGGCATACAAAAACCGCCCGGTGCAGGCCGGGCGGTTAAACGTTAATCTATGGAGGGGCTAGAAGCGAGAGCCGCCTTGGCGCTCATCCCACTTGTTTTCGAGGTTCTGCATAAAGCGAGAATTTCCCTTGTTTTTTGAGGGAGTCGGGCGGGCAGATGCCCCACCGGCAGCTTTAGCGCCTTTTCCCTTGGGGGCAGTCGTAGCGAAATACACGCCAGCAGCTGCTACGACAAAACCCAGTACGCCCAACAGGATGAGCTTAGTAGAGACTCCAGCGATGATGATGCCCAGACCCACCACAGCAACGAGGGCGCCAATCACCAGGTTGCGGGGTGATGACGAGACAGCCGGAGCCACAAGGGGCTGGGGGCCGGTCATGGTTGACGCAAAGGCGGGGTCTTCGTTGAGCTGCTTTTCGAGCTGGGCAAGAAGTTCCTGTTCCCGTTCTGAAAGCGCCATGGTGTCTCCTTAGCTTGTGCGGTGAGCCTAAACGCGCAGGTGGGGCGAGCAGCACCGGAAGCGAGCGCGCGTTAGGTTGTCTACTCATCTTACCGGTAGCTTTTGGGTGCAGCCTAGATACACCCTGAAAATGACCTCGAATTTACCTATCGTTTTCGCCCCTCGGAGGTGATAAGGCTTGCTGGGAGAAGACCGTGGGTACCGAAGCGGGCGTTGATGGTGTCCATAGCGTTTTCGGCTCCTTCCCATTCTTCGGCAAGGGTATCTTGGGTCGGTAAGGTCGTGCCGCCTGTAGCACCGGGTGAAGCTGGGGCGAAGAGTTGCATCTGCACGCCGGTTTCCCGCCCTTCAAGTTTTTCTGCGCGGACGCCCAGCAGCCGTATCGGCCGGTGTGATGAGCCATCGGGCTGCAATACTTCTAACTGTTTGAGGTGGGCAATAACGGCGTCAAACATGATACGGCCGGATACGGTTGCAAGGGGCAGGGGGCAGGAGCGGGTGAGGGTTTCGAAATCTGAGTAGCGAATTTTGAGGCTGAGGGTGCGGGTTTGGCGACCGGCGGCTCGCAGTCTTCGAGCAACGGCGAGACAGAGGCTGTAGATTTCTGCGGTGATAGCCTCGGCGCTCGTTTGGTCGGTGGTAAAGGTGTGCTCGGCACCGATTGATTTTTCGATACGCTCTGGGGTGACCTCGCGGCGGTCAATACCGCGGGCAAGTTCATAGAGGTGCAGACCTGCGGCCTGGCCGTAGCGCCCCTGAAGCCAGGGCAGGTCGTATTCTCGCAACTGGGCGACGGTATGGATTCCAAGTCCTTCGAGGAAGGCAGCGCTTTTAGCCCCGACGCCCCAGAGATTACCGACCGGTAGGGGGTCCAGGAATTCTTGCACCCGCTGGGGTGGGACCACCCAGAGACCGTTGGGCTTAGAACCGGCGGACGCCATCTTGGCAACGAATTTACTCGATGAAATCCCTACGGAGCTCGGCAGACCCAGCTCGGTTTTAATGCGGTCGCGGGCCTGTTGCGCGATATCGACGGGGCTCCCTTGGGCTCGGACGGCGCCGGTGAGGTCAAGGAAGGCTTCATCAACGCTAACCTGCTCTAGGCGGTCGGTAATCGTACCTAAGATAGCCATCACCTGAGCGGAGTAACTGCGGTAGTGGGCGGACGGCTCCAGCAGCAGGGCAGCGGGGCAGAGCTGGCGGGCGCGGGCCAGGGGCATGGCTGAGCGCACTCCGTAGCGGCGGGCTTCGTAGGAGGCGGAGAGGACGACCGAGCGCGGCGAGTTGCGGGCAACGATGAGCGGACGCCCGCGTAGCTGGGGTTGTGTAAGAAGTTCAACGTTGACGAAGAAGGCGTCCATATCGAGGTGCATGATGATGCGGGCAGGGGCGTCCGCACGCACGCCCTGAGTAGCCTGCTGGCTCATCTACCCCACCCCCGTTTATCGAAACTATGTTCTAATCTATCCTAGATGAGCAGGGAAGTTTTGACTAGGTGCCGACCTGTATCTACTAGACTGGTGTGCAGAGCTATCCCCAGACCCAAGGACGTCATGACCCCCCAGCCAGCCCCCGCTACCGGCCCCGAGGAATCCGCAGCCTATCTTGAGGCTCTCGAAGCCGAGATGGGCCGCTTTTTTGATACCCAGCAAGAACTCATGGCAACCGTCTCGGTTGAGACCCTGCCCCTGTTGGAGTCCGTCCGTGCCCTTTCCACCGGCGGTAAACGTCTTCGAGCGCTCTTGGCCTACTGGGGCTACCGCGGAGCTGGTGGCGCGGGAGTGACCGAGTCCATCGTTCGGGCGGGTGTAGCGATCGAGCTCTTCCAGACCGCTGCCCTGATTCACGATGACATTATCGATGCCTCTGACACCCGACGGGGCGCCCCCAGCGTGCACCGCCAGTTTGAGGCCATGCACCGGGAGCTGGGGTATAAGACCAGCGCTGAGTCGTTCGGTGTATCAAGCGCAATTTTGGCCGGCGACCTGTGCCTGTCCTGGTCAGAAATGGTGTTCTCGTCCATTCCTGAGCTCACCGCCGCCAGCGAAGCCCGCTTTATCTTTGACCTGATGCGCACCGAGGTCATGGCCGGCCAGTATCTCGATATTGTGGGCGAAGTCGTGCCCGAAGAAGAGCCAGAAGTTGCCCTTGAGCGGGCCAAGAACGTGATTCGTTACAAGGCTGCTAAATACTCCTGTGAACACCCCATTGCCCTGGGCGGGGCCCTGGGTCTTGGCCTGAAGCACGGGGAGACCTCCGAATTGGTTGCCGGTTACCGGGCTTTTGCCCTACCCCTGGGCGAGGGCTTCCAACTGCGCGATGACGTGCTGGGGGTCTTCGGTGAGCCCGAAACCACCGGCAAGCCCGCTGGCGATGACCTGCGCGAGGGCAAGCGCACCGTCCTCACGGCCTTTACAGCCATGAAGAGTAACGCCGACCAGCGAGCCTTCCTCGAAGGCTCCCTGGGTTCCCCTACCCTGGGGGCAGAAACCATCGAAGAGCTTCAGCGCCTCATGCGAGACTCCGGAGCCCTCCAGGCCGTTGAAGAGATGATTCAAGCCAAGGGGGACGAGGCCCTAGCCGCCCTTGAAGCCCTCGACCTCGAAGCATCCGTGCAGCAGGCCCTGCGGGCCATTGCAGCCAAGGCCCTGCACCGCTCCTTCTAGGGTAGCGCTAGCATTTATCAGGCAATAGAACAGCAGGCTCACACCGGAGTGTGAGCCTGCTGTTCTCTATCTAAACCTTTGAAGGCCTTACCAGGCCAGGGCTGAAGCGCGGCGGCGGATTTCGGTCTTGCGACCGTCAATCAGGGCGTCGATAGGACGGCCCGGCAGGGTGTCGTCAGCAGTGTAGAGCCAAACAATAGCTTCTTCTGCGGTGAAACCGGCATCAGCCAGTACACTCAGGGTGCCTTTGAGGGGCTCAAGCACGCGGTCTTCGCGCATGAAGAGGGCGGGGACCTTACGGACGCCGGTTTCGGGATCGCGCACGGCCAGTAGGGTTCCGTCAGCCAGCAGATTATGGACGCGGGTGACCTTGAGGTCAAGGGCTTCTGCGATATCGGGGATGGTCAGCCAGTCGCCAACCAGAGCAATTACTTCAGGTGTAGTTTTTTCATCAGTCACCTATCCATTGTGCCCCAGAAACCGGGGAATCGGTAGGTAGTACCGGCAGGGGCACGACGAGTTTCGTTTTCGGTCTCTTCCCAGGAGCTGCCCGTACAATAGTGAGGATGACTGATGACTTCTCTGCTGCTCCCTGGCTGACCGGGGAAATATTCAAGGGCCATTTTGAGGTGGGCCACCTGATTGCGCGCGGTGGTATGGCCGAGGTGTACCATGCGGTTGACCTGTGGTCAGATAACCCGGTGGCTCTCAAGGTCCTACTCCCCCACCTCTCTACCGACCCTGCTCAGCAACAGAAGTTTTTCCGAGAGGGCTCGGCACTCAAGAAGATTCAGCATGAGAACGTTGTAGGCGTCATCGACGAGGGCACCGAGGTAGTTCACGGCCAGCAGGTCATGTTCCTGGTCTTAGAGTACGTGCACGGGTGTACCCTGGCGCAGCTGACGCAGCTACGACCGGTGCTCTCGGTGGGCGAGATGCTCGATATCATGATTCCTGCGGTTGAGGGCCTATCTGAGGTGCACGCCCACCATCTGATTCACCGCGATATCAAGCCCGCCAACATTCTCTTAGAGGCCGATACAGAGGGCGTTAAGCTCTCTGACTTCGGCCTGACGCGAAGAGCCGATCAGAGCGCAACCGGCCAGCTCATGGGAACTCCGTCCTTTGTGGCTCCCGAGATTCTTGACGTTGCTTCTCCAGTGGGCCCGTCTGCCGATATCTTTGCCCTGGGCGTGATGATGTACCGTATGCTCACCGGCCGTATGCCTTTTGCCGGGGCCGATAACGACCAGCAGGTGCTCTACCACAACATGAACACCGATATTCCCTCCCTCGCTCACCTGGCTGAGGGTATCTCTTCCGACATCGCGGGTGTGGTGAGCTGGTGCACCCGCCGTAGCCCCCGCGACCGCCCCCAAGACGCCACTGAGCTCTACCGGGCCCTGCGCGATATTGAGGCCCGCGCCAGCGAGCAGGAGAAGGACTACCGGCTAGGTCAGGCGGATCAGCCAACAACCCTGTGGGAAGATGTTACCGATATTGCTGAGCAGTCGGGGCGCGTGCGCCACGAGCAGACCGCTATCACCGGTTTTGGAGCCGCTGACGACCTGCTCGATGGAAGCTACTCAGTCCCGCTCAGTGAGCACGAGCAGGCAGTACGTTCAGCCGCGGACGCCCCCGTCGAGATCTATGCCCCCACAGAGTTCCCCGGAGTTGGCCCCAAGACCGAAACCCAGGCCGTCCTCGATGCCCAACTATCTGAGCACGACGCTGCCCAAGACCCGGCGGTAGTAGAACAGCCATCAATTTCTGCAGAGTATAACCGGCAGCGGGCTACCGCCCACCGCAGTGTACGCGCGGACGCAGCACCGGCGTCCGCGCCGAAACCAACGCCGGTGCGCCCCGCCAACCCCGCCCAGTGGACCGAAGCCCAGCGCCGGACCCCGGCTGAGAGGTGGCGCCCGCCCCTCTCCCCGGTTTCTTTAGTCCTGATTCTTGCCCTGGTTCTGTTGGGCTTTGTCGCAGCAGGTCTTGTGGGCTGGTGGCTGGCAAGCCTTATTCTCTAGCGCAGGCGCCCTCACTCCAGTACAGAACCCAAGGGGAAAACCCGGGCATAGAAAAGCCGCCGTGGCCCTATTCTTGAAACCTGTGTTCAAGAGAAGGCGACGGCGGCTTGCTCTGTACCCTGGAGGCCTTAGACTTAGCGGCGGGCCAGGTACTCGGCAACCTGGAAAGCGATTTCCAGGGACTGCTGGTGGTTCAGTCGGGGGTCGCAGAGGGTCTCGTAACGGTCAGCGAAAGCTGCTTCTTCGATGGGGTCAGAACCGCCCAGGCATTCAGCGACGTCGTCACCGGTCATCTCTACGTGGATACCGCCGGGGAAGGTGCCGAGAGCCTCGTGTACCTCGAAGAAGCCCTGAACCTCGTTCATGACGTCGTCGAAGCGGCGGGTCTTGTAACCGGACGGTACAGAGATGGTGTTGCCGTGCATGGGGTCGGTAACCCACACGACCTTGGCGCCTTCCTTCTGCACGCCCTCAACGATGGCGGGCAGGTTTTCACGAATCTTGCCGGCACCCATACGGGTAATGAAGGTCAGGCGGCCGGGCTCGCGGTTGGGGTCCAGCTTGTCAATCAGGGCCATGGCATCGTCGGCGGTCGTGGTGGGGCCAAGCTTCACGCCGATGGGGTTACGAACCTTGGAGAGGAAGTTGACGTGGGCATCATCCAGGCCGCGGGTACGCTCACCGATCCAGAGGAAGTGGGCGGAGGTGTCGTAGGGCAGGTGGGTGCGGGAGTCAACGCGGGTCATAGCGCGTTCGAAGTCCAGAAGCAGGGCCTCGTGGCCGGTGTAGACATCTGTGGTCTTCAGGGGGCCGAAGTCGGTGCCACAGGCTTCCATGAACTTGATAGCGCGGTCGATTTCGCCGGCGATGGACTCGTAGCGGGCGTGGGCGGGGTTCGAGGTAAAGCCCTTGTTCCAGGAGTGGACCGAACGCAGGTCAGCAAAACCGCCCTTGGTAAAGGCACGAATCAGGTTAAGGGTGCTTGCACTGGTGTGGTAACCCTGGAGCATGCGATTGGGGTCGTGCACGCGGGACTCTTCGGTGAAGTCAAAACCGTTAACCATTTCACCGCGGAAGGAGGGCAGGGTGACGCCGTCACGAGTCTCATCGTTCGATGAGCGGGGCTTGGAGAACTGACCTGCCATACGGCCCATCTTGACCACGGGCATGGACGCACCGTAGGTCAGCACAACCGCCATCTGCAGCAGGGTGCGTACGCGGCCTGAAATCTTATCGGCGGTAGCGCCTGCGAAGGTTTCTGCGCAGTCGCCGCCCTGAAGCAGGAAGGCTTCACCTTCTGCAACGCGTGCTAGGTCGGCACGCATCTGGTCAACTTCACCGGCGAAAACCAGCGGAGGAACGCTGTTCAGTTCGTTGATGACGGCAGTGAAGTCGGGGTGCTCAGCCCACTGGGGGTGCTGATCGATGTGCAGGGAGCGCCACTCTTCGAGTTCGGGGAAGTCGTTCGGGGTGGGTACGGCACCGGAGTTGGTCACGGGGTGACTCCTTTGTATGTGGTCGCTAGAGCCTATCTTGAGGTAAGGCTCTGTCTCTATATTCAAAAGTATTGGGGTTCGTAGGGAGGGTTCAAAAGCTATGTCCACGATGTGACATATAGCTCCTAGCTAGGGCAAGACCCCGCCATAAGTCTGAGCGGACGCCCGTGCCCGGGTAGGTGCGCCCCACTAGGAGCGGGCTTCAAGAAGCCGCGCAGTAGCCTCGTCCGCGCTGATATTTTCAGCCGTCATGAGCTTCTTTACATCGGCCGCATACACCGGGGTGATGGGGCGTCCGGTCATCTGGCTAATCCGATCAATCACCAGGTCTGCCAGTTCCCGCTGGGCGGCCCATTCGTCGTCCCGCCCCAGATAGGGGGCCACGTCAATGGGTTCGCCGATGACGGTCTTCACCCGAATCGGCTTGCCATCCTTCCGCAGGCGCAGGCGGTTGGAGCCAGGAACCTGCACATCCTCGTTACCAAACTGGGCAACGGGGATAATGGGGACACCGGCCTCTAGAGCTAGGCGAGCCACACCAATTTTGGCGCGGTACAGACGTCCATCGGGGCTACGGGTCCCCTCGGGGTAGATCCCCACCAGCTTTCCCTCTCGTAGGGCGGCAACGGCAGCAGCCAGAGATTCAGCTGATTTAGCGCCACCGGAGCGGTCAATAGGTAGCTGACCCACCGAGGTGAAAAACCACTTCATCAGGTGCCCCTTAACTCCGGGCGTAGTGAAATAATCTGATTTAGCCAAGAAGAACACCTGACGCGGTGCCGCAAGAGGCAAGAAAATAGAGTCAATAAAAGACACGTGGTTACTTGCCAAAATAGCGCCGCTTGCTGCCGGGATATTTTCAGCCCCCACAACCTCGTGGTGATAGGCCCGCTGCAAGAAGGGCTTGAGCACGGTGCGTAGCTGCATATACATGGTGTCTCTCCTTGCGATAGAGCAATGTTAGGGGTCTCGTGGCTAGAGCAGTCAGCGAGCGGCTTTCCACTACATATTGTATGCCCGAGGGCGACCAGCTCAGAAACAGGAGTTACAAAGCCCTCCCCAACGAGGTGAAGCAGGCTCGCGCTGGATGAAGCCCGGCAGATTCCGAGCGCGCGAGGAAATAAATCTGCGGGCGGAATAGGCGTAAGCCTGACCCTCACGCCCCGCCTAACGGCGGATTCCGTTCGCTCTTGTGTGCTCGCGCGCTCGCACTCGCTCACTTCATCCGAGCCAGCAGCTTCGCTGCGAGCCTGCTTCACCCCAGCTTCTTATCTGAACTAGTCAGTATGAGTAAACTACGCTGGCGGTGAAGCTATTCCCCTCAGAGCGTCACACCCGCAAAAAGTGGGGTTTTAGCCGGGGGCGGGCTGTAAAATGACCAGGAAGAACCGCGTGCCCGGCATCGTTGCCTGCGCACCTTAGCCCTCCCCCGCCGCCGAGGCCCGTTAGAGACAAGGTAACACCGTGAAAGAAATTCACTCCCCCCAGATTGTTACTGTTGATCCGGCAGTCAACATCACCGACATGGTGGAACGCCGCGCTCAGGACAGCCGTAATCCTCTGGTCTACCGGGTACAGAAGTCGACCGGCAACTGGGTGCCCGTTACAGCAAAGGACTTCCGCCGCCAGGTCATTGATCTAGCCAAGGGTCTTATGGCCGCAGGTATTGGGGCGGGTGACGTCGTTGGCATTATGAGCCGCACCCGCTACGAGTGGACCCTAATTGACTTCGCCATCTGGTATGCGGGCGCTATTTCTGTGCCGGTCTATGAGACGTCCTCCCCCGCCCAGGCCGCCTGGGCCCTCTCCCACTCCGGCGCTAAGGCGGTCTTCGTTGAGAACAGCAAACTGGAAGGCGTCATCGCTGAGGCCCGCGCCCTGCAGAACCCCGAGCTGAACCTTGAGGCCCTCAAGGACGTCTGGGTCATCGACGATTCGATTCTCCCCACCCTGGTCTCCGGTGGGTCTTCTATCTCTGACGAGGACGTGGAAGAACGCCGTTCCCTCGCCAACCTCGATACCGTGGCAACCATCGTCTATACCTCCGGCACAACCGGCCGCCCCAAGGCCTGCCCGATTACCCACGGTAACTTCGTCCGTCTCTCTGCCAATACCAAGCTCACCATCCCTGAGATTGCCAACGAGACCAACTCAACTCTGCTCTTCCTGCCCCTGGCCCACGTGCTGGGTCGCCTGATTCAGTTGCTGGCCTTCGATGCGGGCCTGACGGTAGGCCACGCTCCCAACATCAAGAACCTCTCCACCGACCTGGCCTCCTTCCAGCCCACCATGTTGCTGGTTGTACCGCGAGTCTTTGAAAAGGTCTACGAGGGGGCTATCAAGAAAGCCGAGAAGGGCGGTAAGGTCAACGCCAAGCTCTTCCAGCGCTCAGTGGACGTCGCTATCAAGTGGTCCCAGGCCAAGATTGCGGGCAAGATGACCCGTGCCCTTACCCTGCAGCACAGGTTCTATGACAAACTGGTCTACTCCAAGCTGCGCGACGCCATGGGCGGCAAGGTACGCTTCGCGGTATCCGGCGGCGGACGCCTGGCCCCCCACTACGGCCACTTCTACCACGCTGTGGGCATCGAGGTCGTTGAGGGCTACGGCCTGACCGAGACCACCGCTCCCCTGGCCGTTGGCCGCATCCGCAACTTTGATATCGGCAACGTGGGTACCCTGATTCCCGGTGGCTCTGCCCGTATCGCTGAGGACGGCGAACTCGAGTTCAAGGGCATCGGCCTTATCTCTGGCTACCTCAACAACCCCGAAGAGAACGCTGCGGCCTTCACCGAGGACGGCTGGTTCCGCACCGGCGACCTGGCCCGTATCGACGATGACGGCAAAATCTTTATTACCGGCCGCAAGAAGGAAATCATTGTGACCGCCGGCGGTAAGAACGTCATGCCGGTACCCGCCGAAGACCGCCTGCGCCAGTCCCCCTTCGTCTCCCAGGCCATGCTGGTGGGCGACGAGAAGCCCTTCATCTCGGCACTCATTACCCTGGACCCAGACGTCCTGCCCGATGAGCTCGAGCGCATCGGGCTGCCCCGCACCCTCTCCCTCAAGGAGGCCTCCACCAACCCCCGCGTCCGTGAGGCTATCCAGAAGTTCATCGACGACGCCAACGCCTTTGTGTCGAGGGCCGAGTCTATCCGCGAGTTCCGCATTCTTGATAAGGACTTCACCGAGGCCGAGGGGCATCTGACCCCCTCTATGAAGGTGCGCCGCAAGCAGGTGCTGGCTGACTTCAACTCCTATGTTGAAGATATGTACAACCGCACCAAGTCCACCGTGTCTGAGACCGCCGCTCACACCGCTGAGCGTGTTCAGGAGCTGCGTGCCGAGCAGACCGAGAAATGGGACCAGTTCAAGGCCGTTCAGGCTGAGAAGATTCAGGAGTTCACCGAGACCCAGGGGCAGAAGCTGCACGAGCTGGCAGATAAGATCCAGCAGGTTGCTCCCCTACCCGGAGCTAAGGATCAGAACAACGAAGAGCAGGCTCAATAAAGCTTTTCATAAGCGGTTTCGCAGGCTCACGCTCGCTGCCGACCCTCTCGCCCGGTTCGCTTCGCTCACAAGGGCGATTCACGCCAGCCCCGAGCCAGCAGCTTCGCTGTGAGCCTGCTACACCTACCAATATGAATAAGCAGTAGCCCATTATCTGCCCGTATATAGAAGAATCCCCGAGCCAATTTCAGCTCGGGGATTTTGTATTTCTATTGGAAAACCTAGTCGAGCTCAAGCCCCAGCAGGGCGTTCTCCACGACCTCGGTCAGGGCCGGGTGGATCCAGTACTGGCCGCGGGCCATATCGCGGGCACTCAGACCAAAGCTCATGGCCTGGATCAGGGGCTGAATCAGGGTGGGTGACTCCTCACCGATAAGGTGGGCACCCAGCAGCTCACCGGTGTCCTTGCGGGCGATGAGCTTACAGACGCCTTCACCATCGTCCATAGCCCAGCCGTAGGCTACGTCGCCGAACTTCTGCTCCTTGACGGTAATCTCAAACCCTTCAGCCGCAGCCTGCTCCTGCGCCTGGCTTTCGGTCAGGCCCACAGCGGCAATGGGCGGGTGAGTGAACACAGCAGCGGGCACATAGCGGTGGTCGGTGGCGCGTAGCTGGTCGGGGTGCACGATATTCCACTGCACGGTGCGCATCTCGGCGTTCGCCACGTGCTTGAGCTGGTAGGGGGAGCTCACATCGCCCAGGGCCCAGACGCCCTTGACCGGCTGGCCGCCGGAGAGCACCCGCTGGTACTCATCCACCTGCACCAGGCCCCGCTCATCCACATCAAAGTAGGTGGCAGCATCGAGGGTATCGGAGTTGGGGGTGCGTCCCGTTGCCACCAGCACCAGGTCAGCGGGCACGATAGCCCGCTCACCGGCGTCCTCAAATACCACCGTCACAGACCCGTCGTCGGCAGGTTCGATAGCCTTCAGGGCGTGGTTGGTGCGCAGGTCCCACTGGCGGGCGGCCTCACGGGTAAAGATCTCGGCAATGGTACCGTCGTGGCTGCGGAGTAGGCGGTCTGAGCGCACAGCCTGGGTCACCTGAGCGCCCAGACCCGAGAAGACGTGAGCGAACTCGGCTGCGATGAAGCCGCCGCCGATGACCACCACGCGCTCAGGTAGCTCATCAATACGCATGACGGTATCTGAGGTATGCACCTGGGGCAGGTCGATACCGGGGACCTGGGGCAGGGTAACACGGGAGCCGGTAGCCAGCACCAGCTGGTCAGCGGTCAGCTCAAGGCCGGACGCCGTAACCACGCTCCGGGGGCCGGTCAGCTGAGCGTATTCCTCGTAGACATCCACGTTCTCAAGGGACTTCCGCCAGGCCAGCCCACCCTCGCTAATAGCGTCGATGCGGCCGAAGATTCGGTCGCGAATCTGCCGCCAGGCAGTGTGCTTGTGCTCTAGCTCTACACCCAGACGGGCAGCGTCCTTAGCGCGGGCAACGGTAGAAGCCGGGTAAACATACATCTTGGTAGGAATACAACCCACGTTGAGGCAGGTACCGCCGAAGCGGCCGCCGTCGATGATGGCAATCTTCTTGCCCTCGTAGTCCTCGTTGGGCAGGGAGTTACCGGAGCCAGATCCGATAATGATGAGGTCGTAGTGGCGGGGTGAGCTCATGGGGCTACCTTTCGTGCGGGGTATGTCTGTGGTTTTCAACGGGATAGGCTAATGTTTCATTCCCGGCTGTCAGCTCCACTGCGTGCCTGTGCTGCAGCTTCTGCGTTATCGCGGAAGTTCTTCTGCATCTGGCGGAAAACCAGCACGTTACCGACCACGATGTGCAGGAAGCCCAGAATCATCACATAGATATTCCAGCCGCCCTGCGGGGCGAGCACACCCAGTAGCAGCAGGATCGCGCCAAAACCAATAATCATCAGGTGAGTTACGTTCATGCTTCCTAGCCTACAGGTAGGGACCAGATTCCTCCCTAAATCCTTCTGCACAGCACATACAATCGGCACTTTTCTGGTCCCTACTGGGAGCAAAAAGAGCGGACGCCCGCCCCAGCTTACGCAAGCCGGGTGCGGGCGTCCGCCCCTTGGGTACTCCTGATACGGGGTTACTTGACGTTGACCACGATCAGCAGGTCACCACCAGCTACCTGGGAGACCTCGTTGTAGACAACGCGCTCGACGGTGCCTGAGACCGCTGAGGTGATGGAGGCTTCCATCTTCATGGCCTCGATGGTGGCTACCTGGTCGCCGGCTGAGATTTCGTCGCCGGGCTTGACCGAGATAGACACGCCACCAGCGAAGGGGGCTGCGATGTGACCGGGGTTAGAAGCGTCCGCCTTCTCAGCTTCCTTCACGTTGGACTCCACAGAGGTGTCGCGGACGTTGACGGTGCGCTGCTGGCCGTTCAGGGTGCAGATCACCTCGCGCATGCCCTTTTCGTCGGGTTCTGAGATAGCCTGCAGGGTTGCAATCAGGCGCACGCCCTTACCCAGCGAAATCACGTGTTCGCGCTTGAACATCATGCCGTAGAGGAAGTCGCGGGTGTGCAGGATCGACAGGTCGCCGAATTCCTCGCGGGCCTTCTCGAAGTCGCGGGTGGGCCCGGCAAAGAGGAGGCGGTTGAGGGTGGCGCGGCGGGTAGCTGAGTCCCCGTTCAGAGCTTCCAGGTCTTCGGCTGACAGGTCGTTGACCGAGGGCTTGGAGAGCTTACGGCCTTCCAGGGCACGGGTACGGAAGGGCTCGGGCCAGCCGGCGGGCGGGGTGCCCAGCTCGCCGTTGAGGAAGCCAATCACCGAGTCGGGGATATCGAACTTCTGCGGGTCCTTCTCGAAGTCCTCGGGTGAGACGCCCATGCCAACCAGCTGCAAGGCGAGGTCGCCAACCACCTTCGATGAGGGGGTTACCTTGACGATATGCCCCAGCATACGGTCAGCAGCTGCGTACATATCCTCGATGTCCTCGAAGCGCTCCCCCAGGCCCAGGGCGGTTGCCTGAGCGCGCAGGTTGGAGAGCTGGCCACCGGGGATTTCGTGGGTGTAAACACGACCGGTAGGCGATGACAGACCCATCTCGAAGGGCTTGTAGATGGTGCGGACGGCCTCCCAGTAGGGTTCCAGCGCGCAGGCAGCTTCCAAGGTGATGGAGGGAGCGCGGTCGGTGTACTGGAGGGCGCCGACCAGGGCTGAGAAGGACGGCTGGGAGGTGGTACCCGCCATGGAGGCTGAAGCCACGTCAACAACGTCCACGCCAGCCTCAACAGCGGCAAGCAGGGTGCCGACCTGACCGCCTGCGGTGTCGTGGGTGTGCAGGTGCACGGGCAGGTCGAAGCGCTCGCGCAGGGCGGTGACCAGGCGGCGGGCAGCTTCCGGACGCAGCAGGCCGGCCATGTCCTTGATGGCAAGGATGTGGGCGCCGGCTTCTACCACCTGGTCAGCCAGGTTCAGGTAGTAGTCCAGGGTGTAGGTCTGCTCTGCAGGGTCCAGCATGTCGCCGGTGTAGCAGATAGCGACCTCAGCAACTGCGGTGCCGGTGGCACGCACGGCCTTGATAGCCGGGGTCATCTGGGAGACGTCGTTGAGGGAGTCGAAGATACGGAAGATATCGACGCCGGTCTCAGCTGCTTCCTTGACGAATGCATCGGTGACCTCGGTGGGGTACGGGGTGTAGCCCACGGTGTTGCGGCCGCGCAGCAACATCTGGATGGGCAGGTTGGGCATGGCCGCACGCAGGTGGGCCAAGCGCTCCCAGGGGTCCTCGGAGAGGAAGCGCAGGGCGACGTCGTAGGTTGCACCGCCCCAGGCTTCTACGGAGAAGAGCTCGGGGGTTACGTGGGCTACTGCGGGCGCGGCGGCTAGCAGGTCGCGGGTGCGGACGCGGGTGGCCAGCAGGGACTGGTGGGCGTCACGGAAGGTGGTGTCGGTGATCAGCACTTCCTTGGTGTCGCGTACAGCCTTGGCGAACCCTTCGGGGCCCAGTTCGAGCAGGCGCTGACGCCAGCCTGCCGGGGGTTCGTGGGTGGAAGCGTCGAAGGGTGAGCGGTAGGGCTCTTCGGTCTTATCGCCGGGGAAGGCAGGTAGCTTCAAGCGGGGGTCAAGGCCCTCGATACGCTCACCGTGGGGCTTATTCACGGTGACGTTTGCCAGGTACTGCAGGGCCTTGGTGCCGCGGTCGGCTGAAGGCTTCTTGGTCAGTAGCTCGGGGTGCTCATCGATGAAGGGAGTGGAGACATCACCAGCGCGGAAGGTGGGGTCTTCGAGTACCGCCTTGATGAAGGGGATGTTGGTGGCGACGCCGCGAATACGGAACTCGGCCAGGGCGCGAGAAGCGCGGCGGACGGCGTCCTCGAAGGTGCGGCCACGGCAGGTGAGCTTCACCAGCATAGAGTCGAAGTGGGGTGAAATCTGGGCACCGGTGTAGACGGTACCGCCGTCCAGGCGGATGCCAGAGCCACCGGCTGAGCGGTAGTAGGTAACCTTGCCAACGTCGGGGCGGAAGCCGTTCGCCGGGTCTTCGGTAGTGATGCGGGACTGCAGGGCAAAGCCGCGCACGCGCAGGTCTTCCTGGCGGATGCCAAGGTCTTCCAGGGTCTCACCGGCAGCAATGCGCATCTGGGACTGTACCAGGTCAACGTCGGTGACCTCTTCGGTCACGGTGTGCTCAACCTGGATACGGGGGTTCATCTCGATAAAGACGTGCTGACCAGCGCGCTCACCGGCGGTATCGACCAGGAACTCCACGGTACCGGCGTTCACGTAGCCCAGTTCCTTGGCAAACTTGACCGCGTCGCGGAAGAGGGCCTGACGGATCTCTTCATCGAGGTTGGGAGCGGGGGCGATCTCAACGACCTTCTGGTGGCGGCGCTGCAGGGAGCAGTCACGCTCAAAGAGGTGAACGATGTTGCCCTCACCGTCGGCCAGGATCTGCACCTCAATGTGGCGGGGGCGCAGCACTGCCTGCTCAAGGAAGACAGTGGGGTCACCGAAGGCGGTATCGGCCTCGCGCATAGCCGCTTCCATAGCGGGGCGCAGGTCTTCACGCTTCTCAACGCGGCGCATACCGCGGCCACCACCACCGGCAACAGCCTTGACGAAGATGGGGAAGCCAATTTCTTCAGCCTCAGCCAGCAGCTTCTCAACATCTGCGCTGGGTTCAGTGGACTTGAGTACCGGGATACCGGCACGGCGGGCAGCCTTCAGCGCCTCAACCTTGTTACCGGCCAGTTCCAGAACCTCCGGCGGGGGGCCGATGAAGGTGATACCGGCGTCCGCGGCGGCGCGCGCTAGATCAGGATTCTCCGAGAGGAAGCCGTAACCCGGGTAGATAGCATCAGCGCCGGCTTCTTTGGCGACGCGAATAATCTCCTCAACATCGAGGTAGGCACGGACGGGATGGCCCTCTTCACCAATCGGGTAGGCCTCATCGGCCTGCTGGCGGTGAATGGAGTGGCGGTCTTCGTAGGGGAAGACGCCGACGGTCTTAGCGCCGAGCTCGTAGGCCGCGCGGTAAGCGCGGATTGCGATTTCGCCGCGGTTAGCGACCAGAATCTTTGAAAACATTTTCTTCCGTTCCGCCCCACCCAGCACAGCGGGGTGCGGTGAGGCTAAGCCACAGTTCGTGTGTGAACACCTCAAATATATCTTTAGACTTCCTAAAGCACCTGGTTTTGTCTCATTTTTTGTGATGCGGGACGTAACGAAAAGATTTTATTGTGAGCATGGCTACACAGTGCCTTGTTGCTCGCTGTGAGCTTGCCTGACTTTCTGCACCGCTTGGCGGTAGCTGGTACACCTCTTCGGTAGCATAGAAGGTCAGTGTGTATCCGCCGAATTCGAGAGGCTTTCGTGGCAATGAGCAGCGTGGTAAGTATCAGCAGTCTAAAAGGCGGCGTGGGCAAAACATCGGTCGTGCTGGGGCTGGCGTCCGCTGCTCAGGCAAGCAGCCTGCGCACCCTCGTCATCGACCTCGACCCCCACGGGGACGCCTCAACCGGCCTCGGCGTAAACACCGCTGAAGGCACCGACATGGGCACCATTTTGCTCGCCCCTTCCGATTATTCCCTGGCGGACGAGCTCGCCCCCGCTTCGTGGGCCGCCCTCGGCAGCCTGGGCAACGCCTCCCGCACCGGACTGGACGCAGGCACCTGGGTTGGGCGCGCGTCCGCCCGTCTCACCTCCCTAGAACAGCTCGACTCAGCCACCCTGCTCCCCCGCCTGGCAGACCTCCTTGAGCCTGTCCGTGAGAGCTTTGACCTGATTCTCATCGACTGCCCGCCTACCCTGGGCCGTCTCACCGAGATGGCGTGGGCTGCCTCTGACCGGGTGCTGTCTGTCGCGGAACCCTCCCTCTTCTCTGTCGCGGGCTCCGAGCGCACCCTGCGCGCCATCGCCCGCTTCGAAGCCAATACCCCCTATGCTGTGGAGTCGGCATCTATCGTGATTAATAAGGTACGCGCTGGCGACCCCGAACACGACTACCGCATCGAGGAAATGAAGGTGCTCTTTGGCGACCTGGTCGCTGAGACTATCCTGCCCGAGACGCACCTGCTCCAGCGCATTCAGGGGTCCGCCTACCCGGTGCACTACTGGCCCGAGGAAGAAGCCCAGGAACTCGCCAGCGCTTTCACCGCGCTGTTGGCAGGTCTGTACGACGCAGGTACTGATAGATAGGAATGTAGGGGAGAGGGCACGGAGCTCACGCTTGCTGTTGACCCTCTCGCAGCTTCGCTTCGCTCAGGCGCGATTCACGCCAGCCCCTGCCAACAGCTTCGCTGTGAGCCCGTGCCCTCCCCGTTAGCGCAACAAAAAACTGCCCCGCCTTCGCATCTGCGAGGCGGGGTAGTTTTCTATGTTCTTTAGGCGCCGGCTTTGCGGGCTCGGCGGGCCGAAAGTTCGTCGTGAATCTCGGTCTCTGCCTGGATTTCCTGGGCGGTGCTTTCGCCGGGCAGTTCGCTCAGCGATACTTCCAGTTCGCGCCAGACACGGCCGATAGCGATGCCGAAGACGCCCTGGCCTGCCTGTACCAGGTCAATTACCTCAGATGCCGAGGTGCATTCGTAGACCGAGGCACCGTCAGACATCAGGGTGATTCCGGCAAGATCCTCAACGCCGCGGGAACGCAGGTGGTCGACCGAAGTGCGAATCTGCTGCAGGGATACGCCGGTATCGAGCAGGCTCTTAACGATTTTGAGTACGAGCACATCGCGGAAAGAGTAAAGACGCTGGGAGCCAGAACCCTGGGCTGAGCGGACGGTGGGCTCCACCAGGTGGGTGCGGGCCCAGTAGTCGAGCTGGCGGTAAGTAATGCCCGCTGCCTTGCAGGCTGTGGGGCCGCGGTAGCCCAGGTTTTCATCAACCAGAGAAACGGGGTCGTCAAAGAGGACGCCCTGCTCACCCACCGGTGAGGTGCGGGGCATGACATCTTCAAAGCCCAGCAGGGGCTGATCCATGGGGGCAGGTACGCCTCGCAGCGCGGCGGGGGCGCTAGGTTCACCGTTGTACTGTGTCACGGTTTGAGGTTCCTTCCCTTGAACTGATCATGGACTCTCTTATCCTACCTGCCTAGTAACCCTTTTGCCGGTTAATCGGCCGGCAGGGGCACCGGCGTTTTAACGTGGTTCTGGTCATTAAGACAGACCACGTTCACCCGGTGCCCCTCGCGCAAGGTTAGGTGGGGCTAGTCGAAGCTGGGCATACTCCCGGCTACCAGGGCCATGTGCAGGCGGAGCAGCAGCTGGGCAATATCACCGGCGAGTTCGGCCGCACGGGCCTGGGACTCTTCGTCCTTACGCAGGGCCAGGGGGCCCACCGCGGTTTCAACCAGGTCGACTTCGCGGTCGGCAGCGGCCCGGAAGGCTCGCAGGTGGCGCGGGTGCAGGCCGTGGGCGGTGAGCTGGTCGCTCACCCTCGTAACAGCCAGGTCGTACTGGTCGTACTCTTCTTTGTTGTCTGCCAGCAGACCGTAGTTCATGAGCTCACGTAGCAGGGGCATATCGACCCCGGCTGCCTGGCCCAGCTCACGCAGGGTGTAGGTGCGGGCCGGTTCTGCCTCGGCTGCCGGGCGGGCGCTCGGCAGCTCTTCGGCACCCGGCTGCGCGGACGCGTCCGCCCCGCTCCCCTGTACCTCGGCAGGTTCGCTGCCGGGGGCGGGTACTAGCCCCGCGTCGATGTCTGCCAGGCGCTGGCGAATCACCTTGAGCGGTAGATACTGGTCGCGCTGTAGCTGCAGCACAAAACGCAGGCGCTCGATATCTTCTTCGGAGTACTTGCGGTAACCGGTATTGGTACGCTGCGGGCTCACCAGACCCTTATCTTCAAGAAAGCGAATCTTCGAGGCGCTAATGCCCTCAAATTCCCCTTCGAGGGCGCTGAGCACCTGGCCGATGGTCTTATTTTTTGCCCCAGCAGTTTCAGCAGAGTGAGCCTGAGCCATGGTTACTTCCCCTGGCCCTGGTAGAAGGCGAAGTGGAACTTACCGATGTAGATTTCGTCGCCGTTGCGCAGGTAGGCCTCATCCACGCGGTCCTTGTTCACATAGGTGCCGTTCAGGGAGTCAGCGTCGGTCAGGATAAAGCTGCCCGCGTTGGGGATGAAGAGGGCGTGACGGCGGGAGACGGTGACGTCGTCGAGGTAAATGTCTGATTCGGGGCTACGGCCTGCGATGATGGGCAGGTCAGCACCGTCTTCGTCGGTTTCGGGGTTCAGGAGGAAGCGGGCGCCCTTGAACTGGCCATCGAGACCGATGAGGACGGCTGAGCCGGCGGGCAGGGTTGCCAACAGGTCACGTTCTTCGGGGGTGGGGTTGTGGGACTGGGATACTCCCAGGGCTACCATAGCGATGGTGTTTGTGGGCGGGTGTGCTTCGTGCTGAGCCATACGGTTACGTCCTTATGTCTTCGGGCGGCGGGGCTACGCCCGTACTGTGCCTGTGTCTCGCGGTTATGTGTGGTGTTGTGCAGACGGTCCAAGGTCACGAAATGGTAAACAGTGAACCGTTCGTTTAATCTTAGCCATTTCGCTTCTATTCTGCCCGGTTCGCACCGTGTTCTCTCACCAAATTTTCCTGTTTTTTACCTAGAGCAAAAGGGCCGCCTTTTCCTGTGGAAAAGACGGCCCTTACGCGGGCTCATAGCGTGATGCTACTGCCGGGTTTTAGGCGATTTCTGCCTCGTAGTCGGCAGCTGAAAGCAGGCCTTCGAGGTCTGCTGCGTCGCTGGGGCGAACCTCGATGAGCCAGCCCGCGCCGTAGGGGTCTGAGTTCACGGTTTCGGGGGCATCTGCCAGGTCTTCGTTGACGGCAACAACTTCACCGGCAATGGGGGCAAAGAGGTCTGAGACGCTCTTGGTAGATTCGATTTCGCCGAAGGTTGCTTCTGCGTCGATAGTTTCGCCTACCTCGGGCAGGTCGACGTAGACGACGTCGCCCAGTTCGCTCTGTGCGTGGTCGGTAACACCGATGCGGACGGTGCCATCAGCGGTGAGTTCGCTGACCCACTCGTGCTCTTTGGTGTACTTGAGTTCTGCAGGAACGTTGCTCATCGGAGGTGTCCTTTTCTTTTGTGGGACTTTTGTGGGAGTGCCGATCGAGGTGCGTGAAACTCGACGAGGTGAGCTCCGACGAGGGAGAAGGAGCTCTCACCTAACGATTATATGACACAGGGTACAGGTGCTGGTGGCGGGCGCCACCGAAACGGCCGGGTTTTCTCTTAAATAAAAAAGGACGCCCCACCCCGCTTCCCCTGCGCAGGGGAAGCGGGGTGGGGCGTCCTTACCTAGACCTCTTAGATAACACCCTCAGAGAACTTGTAGGGGTTTCCGAAGCGGTGGGCGGTGATGGAGACTGCCTGCTCGCGGACGAAGGGCAGCATCTCGATGCGGCCGGCTTCGGTAACAGGCTGGAAGTAGACCGCGATGTCGGGGCGGCCGTCGAGTGCCTCGTAGATGCTGGTGGCGTCGCTACCGATGTAACGGATGCGGGCACCTTCGAAGGCGGTTCCCTCAAGCTGCTTTGAGGGGGTCTTTGCAATCTTGGCCAGCGAAGCACGGTAGGCGGCGTCGCTCTGCTCAACCAGGGTGACGCCCGCACCGCGCAGGGCGCCGGCAACAGCCACCGGGATACTCTGGCCGGTGGAGAACTCGATGGTGGCACCGGCTGCTACACCTGCCAGCAGGACGCGCAGGGCGCGGTCGCGGTCGCCGTCCTCGTCCAGACGCACCTGAACGGTGGTGGGCAGGTAGCGCAGGATGTTGCGCTCAACGCCCAGCTGGCTGGGGTCGTGGCCCACACCGAACTCGGTGGCCCAGGCCTCGGCATCAGAGCTTGCCGCGCGGGCCAGCATGTCGAGGGAACCGTCGTTGGTGGCGGTGGGTTCGCGCAGGGCAGCCAGGATGGAGCGGACGCCCGCGTGTGAGGGGGCGGTGGTGGCGGTGGACTCTGCGGTTTCCCAGTCGGAGAGGGCAACCAGGTAGTTGGGGCCACCGGCCTTGGTGCCGGAACCTACGGTTGACTTCTTCCAGCCACCGAAGGGCTGACGCTGCACGATAGCGCCGGTGATGCCGCGGTTGACGTAGAGGTTACCTGCCTGGACCTTGGAGAGCCAGAGTTCCAGCTCGCCGGAGTCAAGGGAGTGCAAGCCAGCGGTCAGACCGTAGTCGGTGGCGTTCTGCAGTTCGATAGCCTCTTCGAGGGTAGCGGCCTTCATGACGCCCAGGATGGGGCCGAAGTACTCGGTCAGGTGGTATTCGCTGCCGGGCTTGACGCCTGCGCGAACGCCGGGTGACCAGAGGCGGCCGGTCTCATCGAGCTGTTCGGGCTTGATGATCCAGGTTTCACCCTCACCCAGGGTGGTCAAACCTCGCTTGAGCTTGCCCTCGGGCTTCTCGATGACGGGGCCCATTTCTGATTCGATGTCCTGGGGGTGGGCAACGTGCAGGGACTTCACGGCGTCAACCAGCTGGTTGTAGAAGCGCTTGGACTCCCCTACCGAACCAACCAGAATCACGGTGGATGCAGCCGAGCACTTCTGGCCTGCGTGGCCAAAGGCTGAGTAGACGACGTCCTTGACCGCCAGGTCGAGGTCGGCATTGGGGGTGACGATGATGGAGTTCTTGCCGGAGGTCTCGCCGAAGAGGGGCAGGTCCTTACGCCAGGATCGGAACATCTCGGCGGTCTCGTAGCCACCGGTCAGAATCAGGCGGTCAACGGCGGGGTGGGCAATCATCTTTGAACCGGCGTCGCGGTCGGTGACCTTGACCAGGCGCAGGGCCTCGCGGGGTACACCAGCTTCCCACAGCACCTCAGCAATGAGAGCACCGATGCGGGCGGTGTTGGAGGCGGGCTTGAAGATAACCGCTGAACCCGCTGCCAGGGCTGAGATAACGCCACCGACGGGGATTGCGGTGGGGAAGTTCCACGGCGGGATGACCAGGGTCAGCTTAACCGGGTGATGCTGGGCGCCGTCTACCGAGTCGAGGCGCTCTGCCAGCATGGCGTAGTAGTAGGCAAAGTCAACGGCTTCTGAGACTTCAACGTCGCCCTGGTCCAGGGTCTTGCCAGCCTCGTGGGCCATGATTTCCATGAAGTCGCCGCGGCGTACTGCCAGGGCTACAGCTACCTTACGCAGAATCTCAGCACGCTCTGAAGCGGGGCGGGCACCCCACGCCTCGCCAGCTGCCACGGTCTCGGCAACCAGGGTTTCGGCGTCCTCGGCAGAACCCAACTCATTGGCGGCCAGGGTTTCAATACCGATCTGGGTGGTCTTTGAACGCTCCAGGATGGCGCGGCCCCACTCGCGGTTACCGGCCAGGGCAGGGTCGGTATCGGGGGTGTTTTCGAAGGTGCCGTCGGCGGGCTTGAAGACGTTGTCTTCATTTTCTTCCAGACGGTTCTGGGTGCGCTGCGGGGGCTGCACCTCGTCAGTGACCTCGTTCAGGGAGCGCAGGAAGCGGTTCTTCTCGCGCTCAAAGAGGGCGGGAGATGAGTCTAGGTCGAAGACCGCGCTCATGAAGTTCTCGCTTGAGGCGTTTTCCTCCAGGCGGCGAACCAGGTAGGAGATAGCGACATCGAACTCTTCGGGGCGCACCACGGGGGTGTAGAGCAGCAGGTGGCCCACACGCTGGCGGATAACCTCGGCCTGCTGGGATGCCATGCCGATGAGCATTTCGAACTCGATGTCCTTTTCAACACCGCGATCTTCGGCCAACAGTAGGGCGAAGGCTACGTCGAAGAGGTTATGGCCGGCAACGCCCAGGCGGATGTTCTTGGTGTGCTCGGGCTGCAGGGCGTAGTTGAGGATGCGCTTGTAGTTGGTATCTGAGTCCTGCTTGGAGTCGCAGGTGGTCAGGGGCCAACCGTGTACAGCGGCTTCAACCTTTTCCATGGAGAGGTTGGCACCCTTAACCAGGCGGACCTTAATACGGGCACCGCCGGCCTCAACACGCTTAGCTGCCCATTCCTGCAGGCGCTGCATCGCAGCCAGGGTGTCGGGCAGGTAGGCCTGGAGCACGATACCGGCTTCAAGGTTCTTCAGGTGGGGCTGGTCAAGGATCTTGGTGAAGACCTCGATGGTCATATCGAGGTCCTTGTACTCTTCCATGTCCAGGTTAATGAACTTCTGGGCGGGAGAGTTAGCGGCCAGCTCGTAGAGGGGGGTGAGGCGGCGGACGGCTTCGTCCACGACTTCTTCGAAGGCCCAGTGGGAGTGGGGGCCAGAAACGGAGGAAACCTTAATGGAGACGTAGTCGACATCGTCGCGGGCCAGCAGGCGCTTGGTTTCGGTCAGGCGACGCTCTGCTTCACGGTCGCCGAGCACTGCTTCACCGAGCAGGTTGATGTTGAGCTTGTTGCCGGTTGAGGTGAGGTGCTTGATGGCGGGGCCCAGCTTTTCGTCGCGGGCATCGACAATCAGGTGGCCGACCATCTGGCGCAGGACGGTGCGGGCGATCGGCACGGTGGGCCAGGAGGCCTTAGCGGCCAGCTTGCCGCCCAGGCCTACGGCACTCTTCATGTACCAGGGCAGGAAGGAGGGGACGATGGGGGCAATACGACCCAGGTTCTTACCGGCAACAGCCTGGTCTTCGGGGCGCACCACGCCGTCGACGAAGCCAACGGTAAATTCAAGGCCGTTGGGGTCCTTCAGGACGCCTGCCAGCTTCTCTGCTGCGGGGTCGGCGGGGATGTTCTGGGCTGCTTTGACCCAGTCCGCGACGAGCTGGACGGCCTGGTCAGCTAGCTGCTGATGGTGGGTATCGCTAAAAGGCTGTGCCAAGGGTGGTACCTCCTGCTAGCCCGCACAAGGGCGGGGTGAA
Source organism: Rothia sp. 11273D007AR (assembly GCF_053547255.1). NCBI lineage: Bacteria > Bacillati > Actinomycetota > Actinomycetes > Micrococcales > Micrococcaceae > Rothia > Rothia sp. 11273D007AR. The sequence goes on from NZ_JBPPWJ010000009.1 coordinate 104,198, forward strand.
TTTGTTGCTTGTTATCCATTTCACCATCTTTAGGTGTAAGTTACACTATTAGAAAAAATGAATATTATTTAGGCAGTACGTTTAGTTCTGCTAATCTGTATTCGTGACGCCATTCACCCCTTCCTAAGGAGTGCCCCATGTACGATTTGCGCCGCCTGGCCATGCTGCTTGAGATCCACGAGCGAGGCACGCTCGCCGCTACAGCTAAAGCCCTGCACCTGACGTCCTCCGCTATATCCCAGCAGATAACCACCCTGGAAAAAGAGGTGGGCACTCCCCTGCTGCGTAAGGTGGGGCGCCGAGTGGAGCTGACCACCGAGGCCCTAATTCTGGTGGAGAGCACCCGCAATATTTTGAAGGAGCTGGACGCCGCCCGCACCCGCATCACCCTGCTGGAGGGGGTACCTGCCGGGCAGGTACGACTGGCGATCTTCCAGTCGGCGGCCAAGGCCCTGCTGCCTGGCGCTCTGGCACATCTTGCGGAGCATGCCCCGCAGGTGCAGCTGCATGTGGTTCAGATTGACCCGGAGACCGGTCTATCCCTGACCCGCAGTAGGGAGTTCGACCTGGTAATTGCAGAGTCTTACCCCCACCACTACATTCCCGAATACCCTGAGCTCACCTCCGAGCTTCTGACCGAGGACGCCCTTAACCTGGTGGTTGCCGCAGGTTCTGAGGTTGAGAACTTGGACGACGCCGCCCGTCTTCCCTGGGTTTTTGAGGGTGAGCACAATACTTCCCGCACCTGGGGTATTAACCAGTGCCGGGCAGCGGGTTTTGAGCCGCAGGTGCGCTACGTGATTGATGATTTGAACACCCACCTACAGCTAGCAGCAGGTGGTGCGGCGGCTATTATGCCGTCATTTGCGCTGCCTGCCGCTGGTAGCGAGTTGGAAGGGGCGCACGGGGTGAAGGCTATTCCTCTGCCAGGTGCCCCCTACCGCGAGATTTATGTGGCTACCCGCACCGAAAGTACAGGCCAGCCCGCAATTAGGGCGGTGAAGAATGCACTCAAACATGCAAATTTACAATTTCATCAATTTAAGGATAAAATTACCCATAATTAAACTCTACGCGACACACACCTAACAAAAAAATGAACACCTCAGAATATTAGAATCAAAATTAAAGTACACCCCAGGAGTTAACAATGAAAAAATCACTACTAATTCCCGCTCTTGCGATTCCCATGTTCGTATTAGCTGGATGCTCGGAAACTCATGAGAAAAAAATATATATTCAGCAGATTCAAGTAAGTCAAGGAATTTTTCAAGGAGTTTACAAAAATACCCCCTCTTTGGATGGGCAAACTATTTATTACTCCACAACAAGTGAGCCGTCTGAAACTATAGTTAATATTGACGAGGATAAAATCGACTCAGAACTAACGAAATTTCGAGTGAAATCCAGTGAGTTTCTACCAGAAAACGAGTCCCACCCATACCTCATATGCCAGAAGAAAAGGTCTGACTGCACAGCCTTTCTTCTCAGAACAACCTTTAAACCCGACGAAAAACCTGAAGATAAATACCTCAAATAGATCAAAAATTGACAATATTAAATCAGATTTTTATTAACCATTTTTTAAATTCCTCCTGCTTTTTGATATAAAATTTCAAAAATAAATTATCATTTATCAATTTCTCAATTTCATAGATATCGAAAAAAGAAAGAAATTAAATTATAGATACCCAGCAAAAATACTTGGATTTAGACCATGGGCTATACAGATTAGATTCGGATTGAGGCCTCGACCAAGGCAGATATTTGTATTTTTCTAAAGACTTGTGACTACCTATTCAAGAGACTTATTCTTCTTCATAGCCTCAATACCAGTGGCTGATGCGACCGCATGCTGCCAGCTAATTCTGCGTATTCAGCACTACGTCCAATGTTCCATCCAAGCAAAGCTTAAGGGCCGCAATCAAATATGCACCCGACACGGGACTAGCAGTATCGAGCACTGCGGAGTGCGGTGTTCGCAGGTGTTGATGATACCTTCGGCGGTGGGAGTAGCGGAAAACGGCTGAATTGGCGGCTCCAGTCCTGGTGTAGGTTGATGGGTGCCACATCCCAGTGTTCCCGTTCCAAGGCGAGAAGGACCAATACTGGCACAGAGACCGCTGCCCCGTCAGAGTACCGTCAACTGTGCGATAGATGAGTACGTTTTCCTGACAATCGGCGTTATCGGTCAGCATGACATAGTCGGATCCGTTTGGGTCAAAGAAAGTGAGGGGACGCCCCCAGAACCGTAGGCCAGCTTGTCCAGTTTGCGAGCACTACCACAGTTGTAGATGTGGCTCCAGAGAATTTTTGGGGCTCCAGCAGCATCGGCGGTTAGCATGTAGGTGGCGTGTGAGGTTACGACACTGAGGCCAGCGGAGCATACCGAGATGGAGTTATCAATGCGGTCTACCCCACTAGTCCTGTCTGCGCGTAGCAGGCTGGCGCGGATGCATCCGTTCCCTCCGTCAATCACGCCATAGCCTCGCTCTTTGAGGCTACCCAGACGCGGTCCTGCCAATCGGGAACCAGGCCGACAAACCTGGTTACTGGGCGCCAGGGAGAGTATGCCGGTCAGGCCGGTGCGGAAGTTTACCCAAATGTGATGGCCGTCGGCAGAATAGACCAGCCGAATGAGGGTGTTGGTGCCGTCAACTAGGACCCTGCTGTTGCTCTGGCCAAGGTAGTCTTAGACACCTCTCAGCAGGGCACCTATGTGCAGGTCGAGTTTAGCGAGTTCGGTACCGTTCGGGCGCAGGATGACGATTTTGGGCACCAACATCTCTACTTTTTCCGAAAAGACCTGGGGTAGAGTACCTGCGCGAATTCGTCGGTACCGACGAGAATCGTAGAACAGACCCCACCTAGCGGGGTTTTCGTAATCTGCCAGGGGCGTGCACCTGACCCAGTTAAGGGGGTGCAGCCGGAGGCTTAGGCATCACCGTGCATGGTGGTGACGCCGGGAAGTCCAAGGTGAGCGATATCCTCGGCGTTATACACATATTGACTCACATTGGACATTGTTATACAAACAACAGAGTCGCCGCATGTTGAGCAATTGACTGCGGAATGAGTTTTTGCGCACGACCGGAACCCTCCTTGCAGTGAGGTACAATGACCCAAATAGCTGCGAAAAATTGAATCATTAGCTATTGAGAAGAAAGATAAATATTGTATTTGACCATAATTCACTTTACCCAATTTAAGGGAATCTCCCCCCATGCTTAGAAGTAAAAAATATATAAAGAGAGAAATTGAAGAATTAAAAATTAGAATAGTAAAATTAGAAAATTCAGATAAACAGAGCGTAAACCATAAAAACAATAAACTGTGGAGAATTCTTAGGGATATCTTCGCCATAATAGCATCTATAGCAACAGCGGCAAGCCTAGTTTACATTACACTTCAGACCAATGAGATTCAAAAACAAACTCAGATTTCAGATAAACAAAACGAATCACTTATCAGAAGTCAAGATTTAGCATATCTTGCCAAAATAAATATCTCCCCTTCTGATGAAGGTATCAAAATCGAAAACTCTTCGGAGATTCCGATAAAATCAATAGCATACTGGTTCTTGATTCGCAAAGAGGATACCCTCGAAGTTTTTGACACAACAGGTGCCATAGCACCATTAGGATCGTGTACTGCAGCTACAATCAACTGGGATTTCTTCAAGTACTATAGCGGTGAATATTCAAATAATGTCGAAAAAATAACAAACATTTCTCCCGGATTTACAAAAGAGTTCCATCTCGTGCTTCAAGCACCTTCAGGGAAATGGTATTTTAAAGGAAGCACAGGGCTTTTACAAGAAATTGTCGACAGCTCAACACTTTCCTCAGAATCCCCACCCACAACCCCTATAGATAAATCAAATGTATATTCGGAACCTGATGATAATTTTTACCTTACTGAATACAAAGCGTTAGATAAACTTAAAGAATTAGATGTTTATTCTCAATATGAAAATTATCTAATCGCGGTTCAGGATGCATATTTTGATGATACGCCTCCGATTTATGGTGCAGGTGACTCAATAATACTAGGCAAAGGAGGTGTAGACGGTTTAGAATATCTGACCTACAGCCCTATTCCGTGTGTATCAAGCTAGGGTAGAAACATGCAGCAAATCCCTAGAGCAGTCTCTCCGCTAGGTCCGCATCCACCACTAGGTCGGTGATGGCGCCGGTGACTAGGGCGGCGCGCAGGGCAACAGCGCGGTGACGGCCAGCAGCCGCGCACACCCGTCGTCCTATCTTCACCAGCTCCGCAGGGGTAGGGCCCGTCGCCCGCTGATTCAGCGCCAAATCAGCCCAGGTGCCATCCTCCCGCAGTAGCACCGTGCACATATCCCCCACGATGCCCTGCCCCTGCAACTCCCGCATCTGCTCCGCATTGAAATAGCCTCCGCTATAAACATGCGACTTGAGCTCCCCACCAAAAGCACCCACACCAAACAGGGCGACATCGGCGCTACGCTGCACCGCCAGCACACCGCGAATCGACCGCTCCCGCCACATGGCCGCCTTGGTATCGGCAAAATCAAAGAAGGCAGGCACCGGGAAATGCACCATCTGCGCCCCGTAAGCAGAAGACACTTGCCCCAGAATCGCACCCGAGTAGGGAATCCCCGTCTGCACAGCGTTGCCCGCCCCGTTGAGCTGAACCACCGTCACCCCGGTCAGCGGGCGTTTAGGCAGGAACTGGGCCACCTCGGTTACGGTTGAGCCCCAGGCAACACCTAGTGTCGTGCCGGGCACCATGAGGGAGTCCACAAGATTTGCTGTGGCTATTGCCACCCTCCTCATGCGAGCTTGTTCTGTAGCGTGTTCGGGGGCGCGCACCACCGTCACCCGCACCCGATAGAGGTCAGACAGGCGCTTTTCGAGCGGGTCAGAATTATATGCCTTTTCATTAAGGTGAATCGTCACAACCCCGGTTTCACGTGCAGTTTTGAGCAGGCGAGAGACGGTAGGGCGGGAGACCCCCAAGCGTGCAGCGATAGTTGACATCGTCAAATGCTCCCCGTAGTAAAGCTGGGCAGCCTCAACGACCTGATTCTGACTTCTGTTCATCATAGTGCGATTCTAACTGAACATTTGTTCACAGAGCTGGCAGTTATTTGTGCGCACGGTTGAAATAGTTAGCAAGACATTAACCAGGCAACCCGTCGCAAGGAAGATCCCCATGACTGCCACCTTCACCACCCAGTCCCACCTCTCAGCAGAAACCCGCACCCAGGCCCTAGCCGCTATGACCGATGCAGCGGGCGTAGACGTCCTCATCATCGGCGGCGGTGTCACCGGCGCTGGCATCGCCCTGGACGCCGCCACCCGAGGCCTGCGCACCGCCATTGTCGAGGCAGGCGACTGGGCAGCAGGCACCAGCGCCTGGTCCTCCAAGCTCGTGCACGGCGGCCTGCGCTACCTCTACAACCTGGACTTCAAGCTGGTAGCCGAAGCCCTCAAGGAGCGCGGCCTGCTCCTTGAGCGCACCGCCCCCCACCTGGTCAAGGCCCAGCCCTTCCTCTGGCCCCTCAAGATGCCCGTTATCGAACGCGCCTACTCCGCTGTGGGTATCGGAATGTACGACACCATGGCCTTCGCCGGGGCAGGCGGCCACCGTACCGTCCCCGCCCAGCGCCACTTCACCAAGGAAGGTACCAAGAAGGTCTTCCCCGGTATCAAGGACTCCGCCTTCACCGGCGCTATCCAGTTCTACGACGCCCGAGTTGATGACGCCCGCCTAGTCATCGACCTGGTCCGTACCGCCGCAGGCTACGGGGCCCTGGCAGCTTCTCGCACCCAGGTCACCGCTATCAACAAGGACGCCGCCGGGCGGGTAATCGGCGCCCAGATTGTTGACCTAGAAACCGGCGACGAAAAGACCGTCAAGGCCACCCACATCATCAACGCAACCGGCGTGTGGACCGAAGAATCAGAGTCCATGGCCACTAAGGACCAGGGCCTGAAGGTGCTGGCTTCCAAGGGTGTGCACATCACCGTGCCCCGCGACCGCATCAAGGCCACCAGCGGTATCTTCACCAAGACCGAAAAGTCCGTGCTCTTCATCATCCCCTGGCAGCGCTACTGGATCATCGGCACCACCGACACCCCCTACACCGAGGACCGCGAGCGCCCCGTCGCCACCAAGGCAGATATCCGCTACGTGCTCGACCAGGCTAATAAGCTGATTGCCGATGAGCTCACCGAGGCCGATATTATTAGCTCCTACGCTGGCCTGCGCCCCCTGCTGCAGCCGGTCGCTAAGAAGGGCGAGAATGCCGCCTCCACCAAGGTCTCGCGTGAGCACACCGTCATGGAGATTGCCCCGGGCATGAGCGCTATCGCCGGTGGTAAGCTGACCACCTACCGAGTGATGGCCGAGGACGCCGTGGACTTCGCCCTGGGCGACCGCGCCAAGGATTTGCCCTCTGTTACCGAGAGCATCAAGTTGGTCGGTGCTGAAGGTTTTGAGGCTCTAGCTGCCCGGGCTGACGCGCTGGCCGCCGAGAACGGCTGGGATACTGACCGGGTGGAGCACCTGCTGGAGCGCTACGGCGCTGAGCTGGCCGATGTGATCTCCCTGATTCAGGAAGACCCCGCCCTGGGTACTCCCCTGGCCCAGGCGCCCCAGTTCCTGCGGGCCGATGTGGTCATGGCGGTGCGAGCCGAAGGTGCCCTGCACCTGGAGGACGTGCTGGTACGCCGCGTCCGCCTGGACCTTGAGGCTACCGACCGCGGCCTGTCAGCCGCCGACGAAATCCTTGAGATTATGGCCGCTGAACTTGGCTGGGACGAAGCCACCGTAGCCCGCGAAAAGGCAATCTACGCCGAGCGGGTTGAGGCTATCGCCGCAGCTGAAACCCATACCGAGGACGCGGACGCCGCGGCTGAGGTTCTCGGGGCAACCCACGTGGCTCCCCGACGTCCTGTCACTACTCTCCACTAAAACATCATTAATCACTAACAACCGCCGGGTGCCCGTTTCGGGCACCCGGCCCGCACAGAAAATACGAGGTCAACGATGAGCTCACTACTGGTAGCTGGCGCTGAAGCTAGCGTCCAGGCAAGCGCCCTTATCTCAGCAGACGGCAATGCGACCCTGCTCGGCGCTTTTGTTTCTGAAGTTATCGGTACCGGCATTCTAATTCTGCTGGGTGCTGGTGTGTGTGCCGCAGTTACCCTGCCCAAGTCAGCCGCTAAGAACACCGACTGGCTAACCATCGCCTTTGGTTGGGGTTTTGCGGTTTTCGCGGCCGTTTATATGTCTGCCCCTTCAGGTGCTCACCTCAACCCCGCTGTTACCCTGGGTCTTTTGATTTCCGGTGGTGACTTTGCCCCCGGTATCGCCCCCACCGTTGGTAACTTCTTCGTTTATGTAGCCGCCCAGATGATTGGCGCCTTCCTGGGTGCCTGGGGTGCCTACCTGGTGTACAAGAAGCACTTTGACGAAGCTGAGCCCGGAACCACCAAGGGTATCTTCTCCACCGGTCCCGCCATTCGCTCCTACGGCTGGAACACCCTGACCGAAGCCTTCGGCACCTTCGTTCTGGTTGGCTTCGTACTGGCCTCCGGCAGCACCCCCTCGGGTCTGGGCCCCCTGGCTGTAGCCTTCATCGTTGTCGCTATCGGTCTTTCTCTGGGTACCCCCACCGGTTACGCCATCAACCCCGCCCGCGACCTCGGCCCCCGCATCGCCCACGCCCTCATGCCCATCAAGGGCAAGGGCTCCTCTGACTGGGCCTACGCCTGGGTTCCCGTTGTTGGCCCCCTCATCGGTGCCTCCGCAGCCGCAATCCTCGTCCCCGCTCTGCTGGTCTAAGCCGGCCACCGGCGTCCGCGCCCTAAACTAAAGACAACCCCTTACCGCGCCAAAGACGGCGCGCACACGAAAAGAGAAAAACCATGTCACAGCTCCCCGAGCGTAAGAAGTACGTGCTCTCCATCGACCAGGGCACCACCAGCTCCCGAGCCATTCTCTTCACCAAGTCCGGTGAAATCAAGAGCGTCGGCCAGCACGAACACGAGCAGATCTTCCCCAAGGCCGGCTGGGTTGAGCACGACCCCATGGAAATCTGGGAAAACGTGCGTCAGTCCGTGGGTGAAGCCCTGACCAAGGCAGAGGTCAACCACCACGAAATCGCAGCCGTCGGCATCACCAACCAGCGTGAAACCGCCGTCGTCTGGGACAAGAACACCGGTAAGCCTGTCTACAACGCCATTGTTTGGCAGGATACCCGCACCCAGAAAATCTGTGACGAGCTCGGCGGCGAAGAAGGCCCCGGCAAGTACCACGACATCGTTGGCCTCAACCTGGCCACCTACTTCTCAGGCCCCAAGATCAAGTGGATCCTCGACAACGTCGAAGGTGCCCGCGAGAAGGCAGAAGCAGGCGACCTGCTCTTCGGTAACACCGACACCTGGGTCCTTTGGAACCTGACCGGCGGTGTTGAGGGCGGTGTGCACGTCACCGACGTCACCAACGCTTCCCGTACCCTGCTGATGAATATCAAGACCCTGGAATGGGACGAATCCATCGCAGCCGACATGGGTATTCCCATGAGCATGCTGCCCGAGATCAAGTCCTCCTCCGAAGTCTACGGTCACGGCCGCTCCAAGGGCCTGCTCAACGGCACCCCCATCTCAGGTATTCTGGGCGACCAGCAGGCAGCCACCTTCGGCCAGGCCTGCTTCGAAAAGGGCATGGCCAAGAACACCTACGGCACCGGTAACTTCATGCTCATGAACACCGGCAACAAGCCCGTTATCTCAGAAAACGGCCTGCTCACCACCGTGGCCTACAAGCTGGGCGACGCCGACCCCGTCTACGCCCTCGAAGGCTCCGTAGCTGTCTCCGGCTCCCTGATCCAGTGGCTGCGCGACAACCTCAAGATGATCGACAACGCCGCCGAGTCAGAAGAACTGGCCACCAGCGTTGAGAACTCCGGTGGCGCCTACGTCGTCCCCGCCTTCTCCGGCCTCTTCGCTCCCCACTGGAAGTCAGATGCCCGCGGCGTCATCGTTGGCCTGACCCGCTACGTCAACCGCGCCCACATCGTCCGCGCTGCTCTCGAAGCAACCGCCTTCCAGACCCGCGAAGTACTGGATGCCATGAATGCCGACGCCGAGGCAGCCGGCACCAAGGTTTCCCTGGAGGAACTGCGCGTTGACGGCGGTATGACCGCCAATGAGTTCCTCATGCAGTTCCAGGCTGACCTGCTGGGCGTACCCGTCATCCGCCCCAAGGTCATTGAAACCACCGCCCTGGGCGCCGCCTACGCCGCAGGTATCGCCGTCGGCTTCTGGGACGGCGAGCAGGACGTCATCGACAACTGGTCCGAAGACAAGCGCTGGGAACCCCAGATGGACAAGGACGAGGTCGAGCGCCAGTACCGCCTGTGGAAGAAGGCTGTCTCTAAGACCCTGGACTGGGTCGATGAGGACGTCGAACAGGACTAAGCACCCGGCTAAGTCGCAATCTAGCGCTAGGATAGCTGTCTTGCGCTGAAACAATAGCCCTGCATCGTCACCTATCGGTGAGGTGCAGGGCTATTTATATGCCGCCAAACTAGACTAAATACATGACCTACCACGCCCATACCCTTACCCCGCTGGGTGAAATGATCTTGGCCTCCGACGGGCAGGCCCTCACCGGTGCCTGGTTTACCGGCCAGGCCCACTTCCCCAAGCAGGAAGAGCTGGGGCACCGCATTGAGGTGAGCGACTGCGAGGTGCTGACCGACGCCCAGGCCCAGCTGCTGGAATACTTTGCCGGGAAACGGACCGTTTTTGAGCTGCCGATTGCTCCTGACGGCACCGATTTTCAGCTGGCGGTGTGGGCGGCCCTGCGCGAGATTCCCTACGGCTACACCACCACCTACGGGGCTATTTCCAAGATTGTGGGGCCGGGTGCCCCGGCTCAGGCGGTTGGCCAGGCCGTGGGCCGTAATAAGGTCACCATTTTTATCCCCTGCCACCGGGTGGTAGCCTCAGACGGCAAGCTCACCGGCTACGCGGGCGGGCTGGAACGTAAAGAGTTTCTGCTGACCCTCGAAGAGCCCAGCGCCGAGGTTGAAGGACGGCTCTTCTAATGACCGATACCCGGGTAGGTACCGACGGGCTAGCGCGCCCGGTCTGGGCCGCAGACGATGGTGATATGCAGGCCTATTACGATACCGAGTGGGGTGTGCCCGTCACCGACGAGCAGGGAGTCTTTGAGCGCCTCTGCCTCGAAGGTTTTCAGGCCGGGCTCTCCTGGCGCACTATCTTGACCAAGCGCGAGGCCTTCCGCGAGCTCTTTGAGGGCTTTGAGGTTGAGAAGGTTGCGGCTTTCACCGAGGACGACGTGGAGCGGCTAGCTGCGGACGCCCGCATTATTCGCCACCGTGGCAAGATCCGGGCTGCTATCGGCAACGCCCAGGCCACACTTGCTCTACGATCGGCTGGTCAGCTAGTAGCTCCCGGCGGAACCACTATCGACCTAGGCGCGCGGACGCTGGCAGCAGGCCAGCAGGTTGAAGCCGGTTTGCCAGCCCTCATCTGGTCTTTCCAGCCCGAGCATACCCCCACCCCGGCCGTCCTCTCCGATATACCCACGCAGGATGAGAATTCCCTGCTTCTCTCTAAAACCTTGAAGAAGTTGGGCTTTAAGTTCATCGGGCCCACCAGTGCCTACGCCATGATGGAAGCCATCGGCGTGCTCGATACCCACCTGGTGACATCCCACCGCCGCGGCATCTCAGGCCTGTGGAACGAGGACGGCACGCGGCGAAACACGGTGTCTCTTCCCTAACGCTGGTGATTCGCCCACCCAGATTGGGTTGGTTATTCTATGCGAAGATAGGAGCTATGACTTCCACTTTCCCTCCTATCTCAGCTCCCACCGCCTGCGTCTGGGTTAACGGTGATGCCGCAGAGGCAGCCACCTACTCCCCCAACCCGTCCATCTCGGGTTTCCTGCGGTTTAGCCCCGACCGGTTCGGCAGTCTAGAGCAGGCCGAGCAGGCCCTGCGCCACGCCCATTCCGCTATCGGTGAGGGCACCTTCCATGACTTCACCTTTGACCCGGGTGTTTCTATAACCCTGCTCTATCAGGATCAGGCGGGGATTGATGGGGCCTGGTCGGTACTTTCGCAGGTTGCGGACGCCGAGCGCTGCGGCTGAGCATGGGCAAGATAGATTTGAACCAACTGTAGAGAGCCTATGAACCTGCTCGCTTACGCTCAGAAGCACCTGCACGACACTCCGCAGGAGCGTCCGCTCACCCACGTTGACCTCTGCCTGCTCAATGAGCTGGCCTACCTCCCCCTCGATGCGGTTGCCGAGCACCATGCCGGGTTTGCCTACGGGGTCGGGGCGGCGCAGATTTACCAGGAGTTCTACAGCGACAGCGAGCTGCGCGCCAACTGGTTCTTGGCTACCGCCCAGCGGCTGCAGCTGCTTAAGCTGGTGGCGGCGTCCGTCCGCTTTGCCGGGCTCAAGTTCTACCGTTATGAGGCACGGCAGGACGACGCGGAGCAGGTTCAGTTTGCGGCTCTCACCCTGGTGCTCCCCGGGGTGCTCAAACAGGTCATCTTTCGCGGCACCGACGATACGCTGACCGGCTGGAAAGAGGATTTTCATCTGGCTGCCCGGCAGCAGATCCCGGCCCAGGCGCTGGCGGTTGATTACCTCTCACGTGCCCTGGCCCGGGCGCCGAAGACGCCCCTGTATGTCACCGGCCATTCTAAAGGGGGCCACCTGGCGGTACACGCAGCCAGCATGCAGAGCGAGCAGGCCCAGAATCGTATTGACGAACTGATTACCTTTGACTCCCCCGGCTTTGTACCTGACTTTCTCGACCACCCCGGCTACCGGCGCACTCTGGATAAAACGGTGGAGTACATCCCGGTCGATAGCATCGTGGGCCGTCTGATGTTCAAACAGGGCAGCCCGCAGGTGGTAGCCAGCAGCTTCTTCGGCCTGGTCCAGCATTCTATTTTTAACTGGCATGCTGATGCTCGGGGGCACTTCATGCTGGCCGAGCACCCCACGCCCGCCAGCGACCGGGTTGAGACGGTCACCCGGGCCTGGCTAGAGCGCCACTCTCCCGAAGAGGTGCAGCAGGTGGTGGATATTTGTTTTGGCCTAGCCATGGATGAGGGCTATACCAGCCTGCTAGCTATTGGCCAGAACATTGTGCCCTTCATCCAGCTCATGCGCGCTAAGGCCCAGGGTCTTGACCCCGAAACCTACCAGCTAGTGCAAGGAGCCCTCGACGATTTCTTGGTCTTGTGGCGTCAGACCCGCAGTGAGCAGCGAAAGGCGAGCGGGAGCGTCCTTAAAATAGCTAGGCCCCGGCTTCTTCCCACCGTGCGGGTGGGGAGCCGGAACCTGGCTGATTTATTCTCTACTGAGCGGGGCGGACGCCTGCCCTAGCTGACGGTGACGCGCACGCCGGTCTTGGGGCGGGTCAGCATCTGAGTCATGCTGAAGGTGGTATCTTCGGCGTCTTCAGAGATAGTGACATTATCTGCTGAGAGCGCTGCGATGGTGGAGGACAGCGCAGCCACCGCGATTTTCTCGCCGGGGCAACGGTGACCGGTGAGCACATCGCCGCCGCCCTGGGGAATGAAGCCCTTGATCGCTTCATAGTCGGGCTGGTCGAGGAAGCGCTGGGGGTCGAAGCTGGTGGCGTTCTTCCAGAGCTGGGGTGAGGTGTTGGTGCCCAGAATGTCCAGCAGGACGCGCTGGCCCTTCTGAATCGGGCAGCCCGAAAGCTCGGTATCTTCCTTGACCATGGCGGGGAGCATGGGAACGAAGGGGTACTTGCGGCGGGTTTCCTGGGCGAAAGCAACGGCTTCAGGGATGTTAACTAGGCGACCGTCGGCGTCTTCCACTGCCTTCTTGACCTTAGCAGCCCACTCGGGGTTCTCAACCATAGCGACGGCTGCGAAAGCGGCGAAGCGGGAGACAGCCACGGTGGGGCGGGTAAGGTTCTGCAGCTCAATACCGGCCAGCTTGGCAGTGACCAGCTCACCCTTTTCGTCGCGCAGGTCAGCCATGTGGCGCACTACCGAGTCGGGTTCGACGGTCAGTTCGCCGGAGCGGACCTTTTCGATGAGCTCTTCGGCCCAGGCGTCCAGCTTCTTACGGTCAATCCAGGAGAGCACGTTCTGCTTAAGCTCACCGAAGGTGTCGAGCAGGTGGCTCATCTGGGTGGCGCGCTTGTTGAGCTCGCGGTCGGACGCGGGCACCCCGGCCCAGCGGAAGGCGGCGCGGCCGTAGGCTACAGCGACATCGTCGTAGATGTTACCGGGGTTGGTCTTCCAGCGTTCAATAAGGGCCTTCATTTCTTCTTCAACGAAGCCCTTGAAAGCCTCAACGCGCTCGTCGGCGTAGGCCATTTCGGCCATCTTGGCCTTACGAACCTTGTGGGCTTCACCGTCGAGGGTGTGAACGGCGCCTTCACCGAAGAGGGGCCCCTGGATCGCTGCGGGCATGGCACCGCCGCGGCTAATCTTGGACTCATCGTAGAAGAAATCCACGGCTTCTTCGCCGCGAATCAGGGTTGCGGTGCCGCCCAGGGCGGAGAAGGTAACGGGGCAGTGCGACTCTGCGGAGACCCCGGCCTTGCGGCGCTGGTGCGACATAAAGAGGTAGCCCTGCTTGATGAAGCTGGGCAGCTGGTCATTCAATAGGTTTTTTACGGGTGTGATGCTCATACCAACAGTTTACTTTCTTTCAGCGGGTATTTAGACCAGCTGGTCAGGCGTGCCGCCCACCGTTTAACCTGCACTAGCTACCCTAAGGCTGCACTGGTTGAGAACTTACGAGAAATATCTTTTCTGGGAGTTTGTTTCGGGTAAGCTGAACACCACACACCACGCTACTCACCGGGAGCAATCATGTCTTTTTCACTAGGCCGAGCCGCGTCAGCTACTTCGCTGTGTGCAGTTCTTCTTTTCTCCGCCTGTGGCGGTCAGGGTAACGTTGCGGCACCCACCGCAGCACCAAGCACCGTATCTTCTTCGGCGACTTCTTCGCCGAGCCCCTCAACATCTGAGGCGAGCACTACCCCTAGCCCCGCCCCGCAGGTTACTGAAACCTCAGAAGCACCATCTCCTGTAGCTACTACCGAGCAGCCTGCGCCTTCACCCTCTGCTGAGCCCGCTGTCGCTGAAGCGGAGGGACCCGCTGTCACGGCAGGCACCGACTGCGGCCCCAGCAATACCGGCTTCACCACGCTCGTCCTAGCGGAGGGCTCAGCCTCGTGCGCCGAAGTACAGCAGGTGTTTGCAGACTTCAATGCACAGTTCACGGGATCTAGTGAACAAGTAAACGTCGGTGGATATCTCTGCCGTTCTTACATGCCGCTTGAAACAAGATTCATGGGCCGCACCGTCTCATGTGAGGGCAATGGGAACAGGCTCGAGGCAATGACTGACTATCGACTGGGTGGAATTCCTATCGGCGATCCGAAACCGTATACACAAACTTCAATGACCGGTCATTTTTCAATCACAGCACAAGCCCATGGCGTGAGCTGTAGCTTGGGTGAAGGTAACCACCTTGCGTGCGTCAAACCTAGCGGAGGCAATACAAACCTCGTTATAACTCTGGACCAGAACGGTGCCCTGGTTCAGGATGCTAGTAAAGAAAGCATTGTCAACACTGATGTAGCTGCTCTGCCGGTGGGGTACTCCATCAACACAGAAAAAGCTTCTTGCCTCAACGACGGCACCTACCTTGTATGTAGCACCGGAACTGCATCGTTCAAGATGAACGCTACTGAATTTATTGAGTTCTAACAGTAGTTAAAAGTATAAGGACGCCCGCCCCACCTCCCTGCCTCAAGCAGGAGAAGGTGGGGCGGGCGTCCTTTTCTAATACCGGCTTATGCCGCTAGCTTTAGGCAGGCATAATCAGCGAGAGTACGAAGACCCAGACACAGAGGATAACCAGCAGAGCCAGCGAGTACTTGATGGCTGCGTTGGTGATCTTTGATTCCTGGCCAGACATGTTCACCGATGCCGCCGCAATCGCGATGGACTGGGGTGAAACAACCTTAGCCATCACACCGCCGGCAGTGTTAGCTGCAACCAGCAGGCCGGAGTTGGCGCCAATCTGGCTTGCGGTGGTGGCCTGCAGGCCGGCAAAGAGAGTGTTGTTGTTGACCACGGATCCGGTGACGAACACGCCAATCCAGCCGATGATGGGCGAGAAGAGCGGGAAGATGGAACCGACAGCTGCCAGGGCCAGAGCCAGGGCGGAGGACATACCACCGAAGTTCATCACGTTAGCTACAGCCATGACCAGGCAGATGAGCAGAATGGGCTGCCAGAGCTGCTTCCAGGCGCCGCCGAGTTCTTCGAAGGCTGCCTTCCAGCTGATGTTAGAGATGGCGATGGTAATCAGGGCAGCGAAGAGGATAGCGGTACCTGATGCGCCGAAGAGGGTCCAGTTCCAGACTGCCTTCATGGCGGTTTCTTCTGCCACGATGGGAGCGACCTGGGAAATCTGGCCGTGCAAGGCGGGCATCTGGACGGGGATGGTGGTCCAGTTAAGAGCACCCGCTGCGCTGGTTTCGGTCTCAGCCTTAACCAGGGCCTTAATGAGGGGAGTCGACCAGAGCAGAATCATGATGGACAGAATGATGAAGGGGCTCCATGCCTTGACGACGCCGGAGAAGGTGAAGGCGCTGGGGCTCTTCTTAAGTTCTTCGAGGGAGGGAGCGCCGGGTTCGCGGTAGATGTGGGCGGGCTGCCACTTCATCATGGTGACGGCCAGCAGAATCAGGCCAAGCAGGAAGGGGATGATGTCTACAAGTTCGGGGCCAATAGCCAGCAGGACGCCTGCCTGGGCAGCGGAAACGATAACGCCCAGGCCCAGGGCAACCAGGCCGGTTTCTTTGAGGCCGCGGATGCCGTCCAGCATCATGACCAGCAGAACGGGGATGAAGATGGTGATAATCTGCAGGACCCAGACCATCATGGAGTTCAATTCAGCCTGGGGCACACCGGAGACGGTGGAGCCGGTGAGGACGGGGATGCCGATAGCGCCGTAGGCACCGGAGGCAACGTTGGAGACCAGGGCCAGAAGACATGCCTTGACGGGTTCAAAACCGAGGGTTACCAGCAGGGCAGCACAGATAGCAATCGGAATACCGAAGCCCGCGGCACCTTCAAGGAAGCCGCCGAAACAGAAGGCAATCAGAAGAACCTGGATGCGCTGGTCAGCAGAAATCGCTGAGACCGAACCGCGGATCACTTCGAAGTTACCGGCGCGGACGGTGATGCGGTAGAGCCAGACGGCCATGAGCACAATCCAGCCGATGGGCCACATGCCAGAGAGGAAGCCGTAGCCGATGGCTGAGAGGGAGGAGGCAAAGGGCATGCCGAAGACGAGGACGGCCAGTGCCACGGCCGAAGCCAGGGAGACGAGGGCTGCGTGCAGGCCCTTCATTTTCAGGACGGTGAGCCCTAGGAGGAAGACGAGGATCGGCACTGCCGCCACGAGGGCTGAGAGCGCCTGGTTGTTCAGTGGGTCATAGACCTGCTGCCACATGAGTATGGGTTCCTTCGCTGCGGAGGTACGTTCCGCGATTGGTTTTGTGTGCTGTTTGCACTTTTCTACCTCCTAAATTACCACCAATTCACACACAAAACTTACAAAAACCAACCCCGCGCGAGGGTATCTGTAAAGGTCAAAAAAGACCTAAGTGATCCTGTCTAAGATGCATACCTGCATCGGAGGGTTCATTTTCACATCAGGCCTAGTCAAAAGCAACTCACCCTTCCACTCAACATGTGTTACCCCACTTAAAAACACCCCCACCCTAACACCGTGGACTTGCTTACACCGGCAACAGTTTCCACCCCAATAACCACACCGCTTAAGCAAAACCCACAGACCCACACATGCCCACCGACAAAGTGGCAAAAATTAACCGTCCCGCTACTTAATTTTTGAATCGCGGCTTTAAATTTTGTACAGGCAAGACCCTAGAATGGTGTGAGGTGGCTCCATGAGTCACATCACCACACATCTACTGTTAACATTCCCCAAGGATTCTCATGCCTGATTTCCGACGCCTATCACACCACCGTACGGCGCTTGCTCTTCTTGCCTCCACCGCCACGCTGACTCCCCTACTCACGGCCCTTCCGGCCCAAGCTGCCGAGCTCACCTCGATTGCTACCATCCAGGGCACCGGAGCTACCAGCCCGCTCGCCGGTCAAAGCGTCACTACCCGCGGTGTCGTCACAGCCGTCTATGCCGAGGGCGGCCTACGCGGCTACTTTATTCAGACCGAGGGAACAGGTGCAGAGAACCGCACTCCGGGTGCTTCTGACGGCATCTTCGTTTACTCCCCCTCCACCGTAGCGCAGGTTTCTCAGGGCGACCTCGTTGAAGTAACCGGCGCAGTTTCTGAATATAATGGGCAAACCCAGATTACGGTGTCCCGCGCGGCTGACCTCACCGTCCTTGCTGTCCCCTTTGCCTCTGTCGCCCCGGTGACCGGCCAGCTACCTGAGGGTGAAGAGGCCCGTGAAGCCCTCGAAGGCATGCTCCTACAGCCCACCGGCGATATCACCGTCACCGATAACTACAACACCAACCGCTACGGTGAAGTTGGCCTTGTCAACGGCACCCAGGCCCTGCGCACCGCAACCGACGTTGTAGCCCCCGGCACAGCAGCCCTCGCCTACGAAGCAGATAATGCGGCTAAGGTTCTTCTGCTCGATGACGGTGCAACCGTGGATTACAGCCGAGCAGGCACCGGCACCCCGCTGCCCTATGTCTCCACCAGCAACCCGCTACGCGTCGGAGCTGCCGTCAGCTTCAACAACCCGGTTGTTCTGGGCTACTCTTTCAACGCCTGGCGTCTACAGCCCACCGCTCCGGTCAACGGCGCAACCGACCCCGCTGCACTGCCGGCGTCCTGGTCCAACACCCGCACAGCCGCCCCTGAGGTAGCAAGCGAGCACAGCATCTCTAGCTTCAACGTCCTCAACTACTTCACCACCGTGGGCGACACCGTCGCAGGCTGCAAGTTCTACACCGACCGCGAAAAGAACCCCATTACCGTCAGCGGTAGCTGTGCCGTTCGAGGGGCAGCAACCCTAGCTAGCTTCGAACGCCAGCAGTCCAAAATCGTGCAGGCTATCAACAAGATTGATACCTCTGTTCTCTCCCTTGAAGAAATTGAGAACACTCTAGCCACTGGTCACGATAACCGCGATATCGCTCTGAACAAGCTGGTTGAAGAGCTCAATAAGGACGCTGGCTACGAGAAGTGGGCGGCTGTTGCTTCCCCCACTGCTCTGCCTGCCAGCGAGGACGTCATTCGCACCGCCTTCATCTACCAGCCCGCTGAGGTGACCCCCGTCGGTGAGTCCGCAATTCTTGACGATGCAGCTTTCTCTAATGCCCGTCAGCCCCTGGCCCAGGCCTTCGCTCCGGCAGGTTCAACTGCAAGCGGTGGGGATGATGTCTTTGTAGCTGTCGTCAATCACTTCAAGTCCAAGGGCTCCGGCAGCGGCGCCGACGCTGACCAGAAGGACGGCCAGGGCAGCTCCAACGCTTCTCGTGTAGCCCAGGCTACCGCCCTGGTTAACTTTGCTGCCGCCCAGGGTGAACGGCACAGCACCGAAAACATCATGCTGCTAGGTGACTTCAACTCCTACACCCAGGAAGACCCCATGCAGGTGCTCTACTCCGCCGGTTACACCAACCTGGGTGAGAAGTACGACGCTGGCCATACCTATCTCTACGGTGGCAGAGTCGGCTCCCTCGACCATATTCTGGCGTCCCCTGCCCTCACCGAAAAGGTTGAGAGCGCCCAGGTCTGGAACATCAACTCTGTTGAGTCCGTAGCCCTCGAATACAGCCGCTACAACAGCAATGTCACCGACTTCTACGAGGCCAACGAGTTCCGCTCATCAGACCACGACCCCCTGCTGGTTGGTATAAATCTGACTCCTGAGCCCCTTTCTTTTGTTGACGTCACTGAAGCCGATATTTTCTACCGTGAAATCATGTGGCTGGCTCAGCAGCGCATCACCACCGGCTGGGCAGATGGCACCTTCCGCCCCTACGAGAACATTGACCGCGGAGCTACTGCCGCCTTCTTCTACCGCCTGGCAGGCTCTCCCGCCTTTGAGGCTCCCGCAACTCCGTCCTTCACAGACGTAGATCAGACCCACCCCTTCTACAAGGAAATTGAGTGGCTCAAGGCCGAGGGCATTACTACCGGTTGGGCAGATGGCACCTTCCGCCCCTTCGAGCCCATTAAGCGCGATGCTATGGCGGCCTTCTTCTATCGCTACGCAGGAGAGCCCTACTATGTAGCACCTAAGGGGTCACAGTTTGTGGATGTTCCCGAGAGCACCATTTTCTACCGTGAAATTATGTGGCTGCGTTCTCGCGGTATCACCACGGGGTGGGGCGACGGCACCTTCCGCCCCTACGAGCCTATTAAGCGCGATGCCATGGCCGCGTTTATCTACCGCTACGCTCACAACAAGTAGCAGTTGCCTTACACCTGCCTGTGAGTGCTACTAGATAGCAGTACGACCGCCTGCTCCGGCTACTTCGGGGCAGGCGGTTCTTTATAGTTTGATGCGGTAGCGCTGTGTGCTCGGCTTCTCTGCCAAATCGGTGAGGGTTCTCTCCAGGCTGGTGATGCGAATGCCCGGGGCGAGCACGGTGGTATCGGTAGGCAGGTGCAGCTCCCCGTGGTGCACGGTGTAGTCTTTGGCGCGGGTACGGTGGTAGCAGTAGACATGTACAGTCTCGGGCAGGTTTTCTAGGGGCAACCCGTGGAGCAGGGCGGCTGTCTGGTGGGAGAAGATAATTCCGGGGTAGGACGCCGCCAGGGCCAGTACCCGGGCAAGATAGACTTCTTCCGGCGTGAGACTATCCCAGTCGGTGCGGTGCAGGTAAAAACCGCGTGCTACCCGCCGGTAGAGCCCCCGCGCTATTGCGGCCTCAAGCTGGTAACGGTTAGGGTAACGGGCGGTGAGCTGCTGGCAGGTGAGCAGTTTCTGGTTGAGTTCTTCTAGCTGAGTCATGCCACTAGGCTAGAAAAACCAGGGCTGACCAGTACAGGCAGGGGCAGCCTGTGGATAACCCTGTAACCGCACCTACCCCGTATTTTCCGGGCAAACCCGGGGTGCGGGCGTCCGCACCTCCCCGAAAACGGTGGAGCCGTGACGCGACTATGACGCCCGGTAAGCGATATCCACAGGGCAGCTTCACCAGCTAGCCCCGCTCTTCAGGCAACAAAAAAGCTCCGGCCACTAGGTTTTACCCTAGTGGCCGGAGCTTTATCTGTCGGGTTGACAGGATTTGAACCTGCGACCCCTTGACCCCCAGTCAAGTGCGCTACCAAGCTGCGCCACAACCCGATTGTCTCTCGTGAACTTTGCCGTTCCCTTGAGCACTCGTATAACTATACACACCTCTTTGAGAGAGTGCAAAATCGAAAACCGGGTTTTTGGGGCTTTTTTGGAGCGTTTTAGGTCACACTTCAAATGGGCCGGTGTTAGCGGCGTCCGCCCTTACCTGACTTACCGCTCTGGCGCTCCCCCAGGCTGCGGCGCTCACGCACGCGCATGGTGATGTCGATGGGGGTGCCGGTGAAGTCGAAGGTTTCACGCAGACGGCGAGCGATGAAGCGGCGGTAGCCGGGATCAAGGAAGCCGGTGGTGAAGAGAACGAACTTGGGCGGGCGGGAGGAAACCTGGGTACCGAAGAGGATACGGGGCTGCTTACCGCCACGCAGGGGGTGGGGGTGGGCTGCCACGATTTCACCCAGGAAGGCGTTCAGGCGACCGGTGGGGATGCGGGAGTCCCAGGATTCCAGGGAGTGTTCCAGGGCGGGAACCAGCTTGTCCTTGTGCCAGCCGGTCTTGGCTGAGATG
This sequence comes from Rothia sp. 11273D007AR, assembly GCF_053547255.1. NCBI lineage: Bacteria > Bacillati > Actinomycetota > Actinomycetes > Micrococcales > Micrococcaceae > Rothia > Rothia sp. 11273D007AR. The sequence goes on from NZ_JBPPWJ010000009.1 coordinate 125,112, forward strand.
TTGACGCGAGGTGCCCACTTCACATGGGCCAGGTCGCGCTCAATCTCGCGTTCGAGCATTTCGCGACGGTCTTCATCAAGGGTGTCCCACTTGTTGAAGGCCAGGACCATGGCGCGGCCGGAGTCAACAGCCATCTGCACGATGCGGACGTCCTGCTCGCTCAGGGGTTCTGAAACGTCCAGGAGCACCACGGCAACCTCGGCGCGCTCAATAGCGGTCTGGGTGCGCAGGGAGGCGTAGAAGTCTGCGCCCTTGGCCATGTGCTGGCGGCGGCGGATACCTGCGGTATCAACAAAGCGCCAGGGGCGGCCGCCCAGTTCGACGATTTCGTCCACGGGGTCGCGGGTGGTGCCAGCCAGGTCGTTGACCACGGCGCGTTCTTCACCTGCCAGCTTGTTGAGCAGGGAGGACTTACCCACGTTGGGGCGACCAATCAGGGCAATACGGCGGGGGCCGCCCAGGGCCTCGGGCTCGGCGTACTGAGAGTGCTCAGGCAGTACTTCCATCATGGCGTCGAGCATATCGGCCAAGCCGCGGCCGTGGACACCTGAGACGGGATGGGGCTGGCCCATGCCGAGGGACCACAGGGCGTGAATTTCTGCTTCCTGGTGCTCGGTATCGACCTTGTTGGCGACCAGCAAGATCGGCTTGTCGACGCGGCGGAGCATACGCACAATCGCTTCGTCGGTGGCTGAAATGCCAACCATGGCATCTACCACGAGCAGGACGACGTCGGCGTGGGCAACAGCGATTTCCGCCTGAGCCGCGACCTGCGCGTCGATACCCTTGGCGTCGGCTTCCCAACCGCCGGTATCGACCAGGGTGAAGTCCTTACCGGCCCATTCGGCCTTGTAGGAAACACGGTCGCGGGTCACGCCGGGCTTATCTTCAACCACGGCTTCGCGGCGGCCCAGGATTCGGTTGATGATGGTGGACTTGCCGACGTTGGGGCGGCCGACGATGGCGACCACGGGGTCGGCTTCGCGGTTGTCGTCCTCGTCGGTGTCGTAGCCCCAGGACGCCAGCAGCGCGCGGTCTTCTTCGTCCAGGTCGTAGTCTTCCAGGCCAGCAAGCAGGGCTTCGGCGCGCTGGTCTGCGGTTTCGTCGTCAATTTCGGCCAGGCGGTCCGATACGTCATCGTCGCCGCCGCCGAGGAACTTGACCTCGTAGTCGTCGTGGGGGGTGAGTTCGTCGCTCATGGGCGATACCTCCTGTGGTGGTTTCCGGCGGGTGCCGGTGCGTTGGTAGATAAGTTTAGTTCACGGTGGGGCGGACGCCTGCACGCCACCCGGTCACTAGCGCTTGAGTTGGCCTTCGACGGCTTCGATAACCGCTGCGATGGTTTCTTCGAAGTTGAGTTCTGATGAGTCAACGAGGGCTACGCCTTCAGCAGCTTCGGTGAAGCTGGTGACCTTGGAGTCTTTGGCGTCGCGGGCTGAGACCTGGGCTGCGAGCTGCTCGGAGTTCTGGGTGCCACCCAGCTGCAGGCCGCGGCGGGCAAGGCGCACTTCTTCGCTGGCGGTGAGCAGGACGCGGGCGTCGGCGTCGGGGGCAACGACGGTGGTGATGTCGCGGCCTTCTGCCACCATGCCGGCCTTAGAACGGGCGATAAAGTCCCGCTGCAGGTCGATCAGGATCTGACGGACGTCCATGTTCGAGGCAACAGCAGAAACCGCCTCAGAGATGCGGGGTTCGCGGATAGACTCGCGCACGTCTACTCCCCCGACCTCGATGATCTCTTCGTCGGGGCTGGTGCCCTGCACGTAGGGGAAGCTGCGGGCGGCAGCAACCAGGGCTGCGGCGTCCTCGGTGTTGACCTGAGTGTCTAGGCAGTACCAGGTCAGGGCACGATACATGGCGCCGGTGTCGAGGTATTCGAGCCCGTAGTGGCGGGCCACGGCCTTAGAGACCGAGGACTTGCCGGAGCCAGAAGGGCCGTCAATGGCGATCACGAGCTTGTCAGACATAGTTTTCTTCCTTACTTGACCACCTTCCAGCCGCGGCTGGTGAGGTCTTCGATGAGTTTTTCGTGTTCATTGGGGTTGACCGAAATTTCGGCCATGCCGACCTGGGCACCGGGTGAGTGTTCCAGGCGCAGGTCTTCCAGGTTGACGCCCAGTTCACCGATTTCAACGAGCAGGCGAGCCAGGGTGCCGGGGGTATCGTCCACCAGCACGGTCAGCTGGGCAAAGGCGGACGGTGAGCCGCCGTGCTTGCCGGGTATGCGGGCCACGCCCGAGTTACCCTCGCTCATGAGCTGGGCGATATCGAGCCTAGCCCCGGCAGCGGTGGGGGCTTCCAGGGTGCTGATGAGGCGCTCTAGGTCCTCACGCACCCCGTAAAGGGTCTGTACCACGGGCTCGGCATTGGCCGAAAGGATCTGCACCCACAGCCCGGGGTCTGAGGCTGCGATACGGGTAGTATCACGCAGGCCCTGCCCGGCCAGGCCGAGCGCATAGAGGGGGGTATCCTGCAGACGAGAGGCCAGCAGAGAGCTCATTACCTGGGGCACGTGGGAAATCAGGGCGACGGTGCGGTCGTGCTCTTCCACATCCATATGGGTGATGGTTGAGCCCAGTTCGGTTGCCAGCTGCTGGGCTACCTTCACCAGTTCGGGGCGCACCGTCTCGTGGTCGCAGAGCACCCAGGGGCGGGCTGAGAAGAGCTCACCGCGGGCAGCCACGGGGCCGGATTTTTCACGCCCGGCCATGGGGTGGGTGCCCAGGTAGCGGCTCACATCAACCCCAGAGGCCCGCACCTGCTCTAAGATCCCTGACTTCACCGAGGCTATGTCGATGACAAAGGACGCCGGGTAGTCGGCGAGCGCGCGCACCACCAGGTCGGCGGTGACGTCCGGGGGTGCCGCCACGACAACCAGCTGAGGGGTAAGTTCCAGCTGGTCGGGGGCGTCCGCTCCTGTTTTCCCTTGCCACTCGGTGGCTAGGGCTCGCAGGGAGGTACCGGCACCGATGTCTTCGGCGACGGCTTCGGTGGTGGGTGAGATATCGGAGATGTAGACCGTGTAGCCGCGGTGGCTCAGGCCCAGCCCGATGGAGGCACCCAGCAGGCCCGCGCCAATCACCAGGACGGGGCCGTGCAGGTGGGAGTCGAAGACGGTGAGTGAACCGCTCATTACATGCCTACCGAGGCCAGCAGCTTACCGATTTCGACCTTGGACAGGTTGCGTACGGTGCCCTGCTTCTGGGAGCCGATGTGGATGGGGCCCATCTCAACGCGCACCAGTTTCTCGACGGGGTAGCCGACATGCTCGAACATGCGGCGGATGATGCGGTTCTTACCGGAGTGGATGGTGACCTCAACGAGCACATGGCCGGGGGTTGAGTCGACCAGCTTGAACTCGTCAACACGGGTGACGCCGTCCTCCAGGCGCAGGCCCTTCTTCATGGCTGCACCGATACCGGGTTCCATGGGGCCGGGTACCTGCACCAGGTAGGTCTTGGGTACCTCGTAGGAGGGGTGGGTCAGGCGGTTGGCTAGTTCGCCGTCGTTGGTCAGCAGGAGCAGACCTTCGGTTTCAACGTCCAGTCGGCCCACGTGGAAGACACGTTCGGTCATGGAGGAGCGCAGGAAGTTGGAGATGTTGGGGCGGCCGTCGGGGTCGTCCATGGCTGAGACGACGCCGGCGGGCTTGTTGAGCACCATGTAGACCAGCTTGTCGTTGGTCTGGATGGTCATGCCGTCGACCTGGATGGTGACCTGGTCGGGGTTAACGCGTACGCCGAGTTCGGTTACCAGGACGTCGTTGACGGTCACGCGACCTTCTTCAATCATTTCTTCGCAGACGCGGCGGGATGCCACACCGGCGGATGCCATGATCTTCTGCAGGCGGACGCCCTCGTGGTCATAGAAGGGGTAGTGGTCGACGGGTGCATTCTTGGGGCGGCGCGGACGGTGGGGGCCAAAGTTCTTGGAGCCGCGGTTAGCGGGGCGGAACTCGCCCATTTCCTTAGCGAAGGGCTGGCCTGAGCGGAACTTGGGGCCCTTACCGGTACCGGCCTTGCGGGGGCCGCCGGGGGCACCGGGCTTAGCGCCCTTGTTACCGGCGAAACCTGAACGACCTGAACCGCCCTTACCGGCTCCGCCCTTGCCAGCGCCGGCAAAGCCCTTGCCGCTGCGTCCGGCTCCTGCTTTGCCTGCACCGGGGCGGCCGCCGCGGTTTGAGTTACCTCGTGATGAGTTGTTTCCGTATGCCATTTCTTTTATCTCTTTCCTCTGTGTCGTAGTTTCTGGTGATGCCGCAGCTAGCGTGTGCGCTAGCTGGGGTCATCCAAGTCTAGGGTGGTGCTGCTGCCCACCTCGTGGGGGTCGGGTAGGTAGGGAGCCAGGGCGGGAAGCTCGTCGAGGGAGTTCAGCCCCAGCTTTTCAAGCAGGGTGTCGGTGGTGATGTACTGGGTGGCCCCGGTTTCATCGGGAACGGTCTCGGTGATGAGGCCGCGCTGTAGGAGGTTGCGCACCGCCGCGTCCGCCGAAACCCCGCGTACCTGGGCGATATAGGCCTTGGTGGCCGGTTGCTGGTAGGCAATGACGGCCAGGGTTTCGAGGGCTGCCTTGGTGAGTTTGACGGTCTGGGCACCCACCACGAACCGGCTGACCCAGGGTGAAAAATCAGCCCGGGAGTAGAGCCGCCAGCCACCTGCCACTTGGCGGAGTTCAAAGCCGCGGGGCTCGTGGGTGCCGGTGGCATCGTCGTAGCCGTCGTAGTCGCGCATCAGCTCGTCGAGGGCGGTTTCGATGGCTCGTTCTGAGACGATCAGGGCCGCCGCGAACTCGCGGACGCTCACCGGCACCTCGGCTACCGCCAAAATCGCCTCGATAGCGGCTTTCACGCCGCCGGGTTGGAGCTCAACTCGGTTGAGTTCGTGGGCGGACGCCGCCACCTGCGGAGCGGCTTTCGTTGGCTTAGCAGCGGGTTGGGGTACCACCGGGGAGGTTTCTTCTGGTACTGGCTCGGGTTGCGGTGCTGGCTCAGGTTCGGGCTCCTGCTCCGGTTCAGCCTCCCAGCTGCCAGAGAGCAGAATCTTAAGGTCATCGTCGGTGTAGTCGGGGTTCCCGCTCATTCTGTCTCTCCTTCCCGGTGGGCGGTTGCTGGGCTTTCAAGGCGCAGGGTGATGGGGCCCAGAGCCTGGCCCTGCTCTACGGCGAGTTTGCCTTCTTTATAGAGTTCTAGCACCGCAAGAAAGCGGACGGCCACGACTTCGCGGCTGGGGGCGTCCGCGCAGGCCTCGGCGAAGCTCAACTGCCCGCCGCTCTCCCCCAGCTTGGCCAGTAGCGTCGCTTCTTCGGCTGCGATGGTGGTGGCCGGGGTGTAGATGTGGCCGGTGTCGATGTGCTCGGGTTCCGGCTCGATGTCGGGGTCTTCGTGCAGGCGCAGGGCGCGGGCGGCAATCTCAGCAAATGCCTGCGGGGTCAGGTCGAAGACCAGCTCGGGTAGCACCTTGGTGAAGGCCGGTTCGAGGGCTACGGTGCGGGAAAAGCGCTGATTTTCTGCGGTGAAGCGCTCTTCGAGCACGCTTGCCACCTCGCGGTAGGCCCGGTACTGAAGCAGGCGGGCAAAGAGCAGGTCGCGGGCTTCAAGCAGGTCGGGGTTGGCGGCTAGAGCTTTGTCGCTGCGCGGGAGCAGTCGCGCTGTTTTGAGTTCGAGCAGGGTGGAAGCGGTGACGAGGAAGTCGCTTGCGGTGTTGAGGGCGGCATCGCTGCCGTCTTCAAGCAGGGGGCGGATGTAGGTGAGAAATTCGTCGGTGACTTCGGCCAGGGCGATATCGGTGATATCGAGTTTACGGCGGGAAATCAGGGTGAGCAGCAGGTCGAAGGGGCCTTCGAAGTTGCTCAGGGTGAGTATAAAGGGCGCAGGGGCGCTCTCGGTAAGTGTGTTCGGTACCGTCACGGCAGCGAGTCTCCTGTGGGTCTTTGAGCCAGGATTCGGCGGCTTCTCATGAGCCGTTCTTTTTCTGTGTTTTAACCATTGTGCCCGCCTGCCCCGAGGTTCTTCAAGGGCAGCCGGGCAAAAGTAGCCTAGAGCATAGGGGCAGGTGCGTTTAGGGGGCTCCGCCGCGGGAGATCAGCTCGCGGGCCAGCTGACGGTAGGCCTCGGCACCGGGGTGGTTCGAGGCGTACGACAGGATAGGCTCTGCCGATACGGAGGCATCGGGGAACTTAACGGTGCGCTTGATGACGGTGTCGAAGACCTTGTCTCCAAAGGCGTCGACGATGCGGGCCAGCACCTCTTTTGAGTGCAGGGTGCGGGAGTCGAACATGGTGGCCAGCACGCCGTCGATTTCGAGCTTGGGGTTCAGACGGTCCTGTACCTTTTCGATGGAATCTACTAGCAGGGCTACCGCGCGCAGGGCGAAGAACTCGCAGATGAGCGGGATGATGACGCCGTGGCTGGCGGTCAGGGCGTTGACGGTGAGCAGGCCCAGGGAGGGCTGGCAGTCAATCAGGATAACGTCGTAGTCGTTTTCGACCTTACGCAGGGCGCTGGCGAGAACCTGCTCGCGGGCGACCTCGTTGACCAGCTGCACTTCAGCTGCGGAGAGATCGATGTTGGCGGGGAGCAGGTCGATGTTCTCGAATTCGGTGCTCTGGATAACCTCGCGGATGTCGACCTTGCGGTCCATCATGACGTTGTAGACGGTGAGGTCGAGTTCGTGGGGGTTGGCGCCGAAACCGGCGGACAGCGCGCCCTGGGGGTCGAAGTCGACGAGTAGGACGCGGCGTCCGGCTTCTGCGAGCGCGGCACCGAGGTTGATGGTGGAGGTGGTTTTTCCGACGCCGCCCTTTTGGTTGACCATGGAGATGATGCGGGCGGGCCCGTGGGTGGAGAGGGGGGCGGGGTCGGGGTAGATGCGCAGGGGGCGGCCGGTGGGGCCGAGCTGCTCAGCGCCGGTTTCAGTCACTGTGTTTCACCTTTGGTTGGGTTCAAGACTTTTACCTACCAGTTTAGCTGGTGGGTGCAAGTCATCACCTTCTAGTTCATTTCAACGACGATTTTGCCGGGGCCGCCTTGCCTGCTGCGAGCAGGTCGAGGGCTTCTTCCAAACGCTAGGAACCAGGAGGTTATGCCAGGTAGCTGTTACCACAGCTCCAAAGGATTAAACCAATGATCGTTGTTAGGGAACACCTTGAGTGAGTTATCAGTATGAGCGACCTCAGCAGTCACTGAAGTTACAGATTTACCAGATTTGGAATCTCAAAACCTTCTGTGCGGTGACTACATGCCACTACAATCGTTAACAACTCATCAGAACTCCAAATCTCTTGATTTTATAAGTAAAGGTTGCCCATGGATTCCACAGTTCCTGCCGCTAAGCCAACAGTAGATGAAGACTCTAAAAGCACTGAACTAAATCTAGATTCAGCGTTACCCCCGTCTGAGGCCCTTCAACCCGTTACAGACGAAGTTACTGACGACGAGGCAGAAGAAATAGGTAGAAAATTTATCACTACCATCACTCGCCTTAAGGGTGTCAAAATTGACAGAGAGGCGTTCATTAGGAGTGAACTTGAAAAGGCATTCATTCCTGAAGACAAAATTGATGAGGTAATCAATTCTACTCCCGCTCAGGCCGGTATAGACTCGCGTCTTATCGATAAACTTGCAAAATCTGCTATCGAATTTGAGACTCGTAAATCCTCAGCAATCTCTTTTGCTGCCGGCCTTCCTGGCGGGTTTGGAATGATTGCAACCATTCCCGCTGATGTTACGCAATACTATGTACATGCATTCCGCGTGATGCAGAAATTAGCGTATTTGTATGGATGGCAGTCGTTCATCTCTGATTTGAACGAAAAAGATGATGAAACAGTTGCAAAATTTGCGATGTTTCTTGGAGTAATGCTTGGAGTAGGGGGTGCGGCAAATAATCTCATGAAATTTGCGAACGATATAGCTCGCCCTGCTGTTCAACGAAATATCGCTAAAAAGGCTCTAACGAAAACCTTTTATTACGGCCCAATCAAAAAGACACTGAGATTTATCGGGGTTAAGGTTACCAAAGACAGCTTTGCAAAAGGTGTAGCAAAGGCTGTCCCCCTGGCTGGCGGGATAATTTCCGGAAGCCTAACCTACGCGTCCCTTAAATCCCAATCAGGCCAGCTTCAGAAGCACCTAAAGGGACTCCCACTAGCATGGCCCGATGGCAAGGTGCCCGAAGAGTTTATCCTCGATGAAGATGAGTCCAAGACCAACAAAAAAGAGCAAGCTAAACAAATTATCGGTTCAGCAAAAGGAAAGCTTCCCCTTTCTCTAAAAAATAGAAAGAAAAGCTAAATTCAATTGTTGAAGTAAGATTATTGAGGCTTATTCAAAAGTCCCACCCGCAGCCAAAAACACCAACCCCCGCACCACCGCAAACACCCGCCCATACAAC